>DRKH01000305.1 GCA_011051825.1 Desulfobulbus sp. | reverse complement strand
TGTGCGGGAACTGATCGGGCGGCTTGACGAGTTACCCGCCGGCCGCCGGGAACTTTTGCTTCCCCGGGCCCTGCGCTCGGCAATTCAACGCTTCGGAGCCACCCGCAATGTCCAGGATGCGGCCACGGCACTTGGCAATGTCTGCGCATCCGAAGGCGAACGGATGGAATCCGAACTCTCCACCATCCGCTACATTGCCTGGGCCATTCCCTCGGTGGGTTTTATCGGTACGGTCCGGGGGATCGGTGCCGCCCTTTCCCTGGCCCATCAGGCCGTGGAGGGTGACATTACCGGCGTGACCCAGAGTCTGGGGGTTGCCTTCAACTCCACCTTTATCGCCCTGGTCATCTCCATTGTCCTGATGTTTTTTATCCATCAGCTCCAGCTCATGCAGGAACGGCTGGTGCTGGATACGGAGACCTATGGCGACCGCCAGCTGATCGCCCGGCTCCGGATTCATCCCTGAGCCTTTTGACTCTTTTTCTTCCGCTGAATCATGGCCCGCCGCCGACAGCTCTCGCCTTTTAACCTGGCCTTTCTTGACATCATGTTCTGCGGCTTCGGCGCCGTGGTCCTGCTGGTTTTACTGGTCAATGCCCAGTCGGTCCGGTCCCGCAAACAGCAGCATGAGGATCTGCGGGCAGAGGTGGACCGTCTGGAGCAGGAGGTGAAGGTCGGCCGGGAGTATCTGGGAAATTTACAGTCCAGCCTGCTGGAAAGTGAAGATCAGACTATCTCCATCCGGGAACAGATTGCCCGGCTGGAGAAAGAAAAGACCCGACTGGCGGCGGAGATGACCAGCAGCCGCGAACAGAGCAAAGCTCGCAGGCAGCAGGTTGACACGCTGGCCGCGGCCCTGAAAAAGCTTGAAGCCGAACAGAAACGTCTGGCCGAAAAACCGGTGATCCGGGGCTCCAGGGCCCGTCGATATGAAGGCGAGGGCCACCGCCAATACCTGACCGGTTTGAAGCTGGGTGGCCATCGGGTACTCATCCTGGTGGACGGATCGGCTTCCATGCTGGATGCCAGTGTGGTGGGGGTACTCCGGCTCCGCAACATGGCTCCGGCCCTGCAGAAAAACGCTCCGAAATGGCAACAGGTGCAGAAAACGGTGCGCTGGCTGGTCGCCAATCTGCCGCCCTCTTCCAGCGTTCAGATCATAGTTTTCAACACCAGAGCCGTGTCGGCTGCAGGGAAGAAAAAAAACTGGCTGCCGGTTACCGAGACTGCAGCGGTAGACGCGATGCTGGCCCGGTTCCGGGATATGCTGCCAGCCGGCGGAACCAGCCTGGAAAATGCATTCAGAGCCGCCGGTGCTCTCTCTCCCCGGCCGGATAACATTGTCCTGCTCACCGACGGTCTGCCGACCCAGGGCAGGAATACACCGCGCCGGAAGCTCATCAGCGGTGAGCAACGGGTACAGTTTTTTGAGCAGGCTGTTCGAAAAATTCCTGCCGGAGTCCCGATCAATACCATTCTTTTTCCCATGGAGGGTGATCCGCTGGCCGCAGTGCTGTACTGGAAACTGGCCGTTCAGAGCAAAGGTTCATTCTTTACTCCGACCAGGGACTGGCCATGAAGAAACAGCGCAAGGGTATCGACATCTTCAGTCTTTCCTTTCTTGACGTGGTTTCCTGCGGGTTCGGGGCCATTATCCTGCTGCTGGTCCTGTCCAAGGTCTCGGAACCGCTGGTGGTGGAACAGATGAGTCGTGATCTCAGTGGCCGGGTCCGGGAACTGGAGCAGCAGCTCCATGAGATCCGGGGTGAATCCAGGGTGATGAAACGGAAGCTTGCAGCCGTCCGTGCGCAGGTTGTGCAGGACCAGGAACAGCTTGCCGGGAGGCAAAGCGAGATTGCGGCTTTCCGGAGTACATTTGAGGCAGACCGGAGTGATCTTGTGGTCCAGGATCGGATCAAGCAGCAGTTGGAAGCCGCCCGCCAGAACCTGACCGAGGAGATGCGGCGCCTGCAGTCTGCCAAGGTGCCACCGGCTCCGGACAGCCCCATCGGCGGGGTGCCGGTGGACAGCGAGTATATTATCTTTGTGGTCGATACCTCCGGCTCCATGCAGCGGTTTGCCTGGCCCCTGGTTCGCAAAAAGATGGCCGAAATTCTGGCCATCTATCCCCATGTCAAGGGCATCCAGGTCATGAATGACATGGGCGATTACATGTTTTCCCAGTACGCGGGCCGCTGGATTCCCGATACCCCGGCCCGGCGCAGGGCAATTTTGAGACGGCTTGCCTCCTGGACCCCGTTTTCCAACTCCAGTCCGGTGGAGGGCATTACCCGGGCCATCCGTCGTTTTCATTCACCGGACAAACGTATTTCCATCTACGTGCTCGGCGATGATTTTTCCCGGGGTTCCATTCAGGAAGTGATTGATACCGTCGACCGGATTAATCGGGCCGGACGAGGCGGACAACGACTGGTACGCATTCATGCCCTTGGTTTTCCGGTTCTTTTTACCCAGGGCGGTTCCGAGGAAAATGCGGCCCGGTTTGCCGCCCTCATGCGCAGGCTGGCCCAGGATAATAACGGCAGCTTTGTTGGTTTAAACGGAGTACAGCTGAATTCCGCCCGTTGAACAGGGCCGGGATGGACAATATCAAAAAAGGATGATATGCGGTCTGCAAAAGTCGGGTTCTAAAAATAATGAAGGTGTTAAGCGTCTCCGATACGGTGGTCAGTGAACTCTATGATCAATTTGATCCCGGGCTTGTCCGGGATGTTGAACTGGTCCTTGCCTGCGGCGATCTGCCGCCGGAATATTTGAGTTTTCTGCGTGACCGGGTGAATGCACCGCTGTATTATGTCTTGGGAAACCATGATATCCGTTACCTGAAATCGCCGCCGGTGGGCTGTACCTATGTCCATCGTCGGCTGGTCCGGATCGGGGAATATCGGCTCCTCGGGCTGTCCGGGTCGCGCTGGTATAACGGCGGGATGAACCAGTACCATGAGTCGGAGATGCGCAAGATTATCCGCAGTCTCTGGCTGCAGCTGAGACTGGCGGGCGGGGTGGATATCATCCTCACCCATGCTCCGCCCCGGCACATTCACGATGCCGAGGATTGTTGCCACAAGGGTTTTTCCTGCTTTCGCCGCCTGATTGACAAGTACGGCCCACGTTGGTTTATCCACGGTCATATTCATGCCCGCTTTGAGGACGTGTGCGAGCGGACAACCGTAATCAACTCCACCCGGGTGATGAATACCTATGGCTATGTTCTCTTTGAACTCTGATCTGCTCAAAAACCTGTTCGGCGCCAGGAAATGTGACTTGCGCTCTTTTCATGCCGTTCAGCAGCAGGAGCAGGCGGTTGATTCCATTGAACGGGGCACCATGCTGGTGCCGATAGAAAAAATTGTCGGCACCGTGGGCCGCTATAATGATTTCGACTGTGAATTCCGGCCCAAACGACAGGGCGACAATCCACGCCTGCAGGGGATTATCCAGGCCATGCAGGCCGGTAAGTCCATGCCGCCGATTTCACTCTATCAGATCAAGGATGAATTTTTTGTCCTGGACGGCCATCACCGGCTACTTGCGGCCAAAGAAGTGGGGCGGGACGAAATCCATGCCTGTATTCTGGAGCTGCTGCCTTCGGCCGATACCCTGGAAAACCGGCTTTATCGGGAGAAGGTTGATTTTCGTGATCAGGCCGGCCTGTCGGCAACCATTGAACTGACCGAGCTTGATCAGTTTGTCCATCTTGAGCAGCAGATCAGGATTCACCAGGCCTTTCTTGAGCGGCAGCAGAAGGGACAGCAGGTCTCCTATCAACAGGCTGCCGGTGACTGGTACCAGACTATCTACCGGCCTCTGGTGACCCTGATTAAAAACTCCGGGCTGATCCGAAATTTTTCCGGGCGGACCGTTGATGATCTCTACCTGTATATCTCCGAGCACCAGTGGACGGAAAAAAGAGTGCGCAAGTACGGCATAGGGATCGATAAACTCATTCCCAGAGACATGGAGGCATTCAGGGAGAAAATGGCGGAATACAAGCAGCAGCAATATCCGGAGATGAAGCAGTCGATTACGGTTTTCGTGTTGATTAATGTGGAGGGCAAGCATGAACAGCGGATCATGGACCGCCTCTTTGGGCTGGATGAGGTGCAGGAGCTGCACTCGGTGCACGGTTCCATTGACCTGATTGTCAAAGTGGTGCTGCAGCGGGATCTGCTGTCTTCCGATGCCGAGGTTATCTCCCAGTTCACCCACAGCATGATCCGGCCCATTCGCGGCATCAAGAGCACCCAGACCCTGATTCCCGGTCTCTCCAGGGTTAAAGAGTAGTTTTTTATTTCGCGGTCATGTCTGTTTCGGTTGCACTCACTATCAACCCGGCGTCAACAGTGGATGCCGACATCCTGACCCGGCTCTCTTTTGCCTCCAAGGGGTACTGGGGATACCCGGAAGAGTATTTTGAGACCTGGAAGGATGAGCTGACAATTACACCTGCCTACATTCTGGAGAATGATGTTTTTATCGCCGTGTGCAGTGGAGAAATTGTCGGTTATTTTTCGATCGTCGAACTTGAAAATGATATCAGCGTATCAGGTGAAACCATCAAACGGGGCTATTGGCTTGAACACCTGTTTGTTGCACCGGCCCATATCGGCCAGGGGATCGGCACCGCCTTGTTCCACCATGTACGGAAAAGATGCAGGAGCCTGAATATTGCCAGTCTCGGTATCTTGGCCGATCCGCATTCCAGAGGCTTTTATGAAAAGATGTCCTGTGTCTATCAGCGGGAAATTCCATCGACCATTGAAAAGAGAACGACTCCGTTCTTTCTGTTCACCGTTTAACGGATTAAGGCTGGAAATACCGGTTCCATCGTTAAACTGGTTGATCTCGTAAAGTTTTTTCACTAGTGGAACTTGTTGCAAAAATATCCTGTACGCGGTAAGACAGCCAGTCTTGAAGTCAATGAAGTTGCATTGTTTTTTCCAGGGGAAAAGACAGGCTCTGCAACCGAAAACCGTAAACCGCAGACCGTGAACCGAAGATTGTGAGTCGTCAATTAGAAAGAGAAATACAGAAGCGCCGGACATTCGGCATTATCAGTCATCCCGATGCCGGTAAGACCACCCTGACCGAAAAGTTACTGCTCTTTGGCGGTGCCATTCAAATGGCAGGGGCGGTCAAGTCACGCAAGACTTCCAACCACGCAACCAGTGACTGGATGGCCATCGAACAGGATCGCGGCATCTCGGTCACCACCTCGGTCATGAAGTTCAACTATGCCGATTTCGAGGTCAACCTGCTCGATACCCCCGGTCATCAGGATTTTTCCGAGGATACCTACCGGGTGCTGACCGCAGTCGACAGTGCCTTGATGGTCATTGACAACGCAAAAGGGGTTGAGGCCCAGACCACCAAGCTGATGGAGGTCTGCCGGATGCGCAACACCCCGATCATCACCTTTATCAATAAGCTGGATCGGGACGGGCTGGATCCCCTGGATATCCTGGCTGACA
>DRKH01000304.1 GCA_011051825.1 Desulfobulbus sp. | reverse complement strand
TGATTACCACCATTCCTCAGCAACGAGGGATAACATCGCTACAGCTATAATCTCAAATCGCGTTTAGCAGCGCTTATGCCTGATTTCAGGTCAATTCATTTTTCAAAAAAAGCGATGGTATCCCTGATTTCATTCAAGCTGATCTTTAGTGGTAATCAGGTATCTTTTTGCCACCAATCGCCCGCAGGTAAGCGTAGACTCCGGGGGTGAGCTCCTGCAATACCGTTATCCCATGATATTGTTGACCTTTTGCGTTAGCTTGACGGCTGTGCTGCAGAGGGGGGATGGATGTACGGTGAAGGCCCTGGTTGTCAAGCCGGTGCCTGTCCATAAATGGCCTTTTCGCCCGATTTCCGTGTCGATACGAAAAATAAAAATGTACACATGTGCCTAATATGCTGCGTTTTCCACAGAATTTTAAACCAACCCTTGTTATTTCCTGTCAGTCTCTTACACTTATCGGAAAGGAGATCGACCCGGGTATGAGATACTGCAGGAAAAATGGTAACTGTTAAGGAGCACCCCATCTCTGCACGGTCAGGCCTGATTCACATAGGAATCACTATAGTTCACAGGCCTGACTGCACAGATATGGAGCACTCCTAAACAGTTACAGGTGGTGGTTGGGCTAGTTCTCTGTCCCTACCTGAATAGTTACGAAAAATGTATTGTTGAACTCGCATCGGCCTGATGCGGAATCATTGACTGCCGGGGCGGAACTGTTACCTATTATGTACACGGATGATGACAAAATCAAACAATGATGAAGCAACGGAGAGTCACGCCAATAAAACTATCTGGGGCCGATTAAAGGGGGTCTTCAGACTCCGGAATGCACCGGATACAACCGAGGAGCTGGAAAGTGAAATCCAGGAACTGCTGGAAGAGGGCGAGGAACAGGGTCTGATCAGCAGTCATGAGGAACGGATGATCAGCTCGATCTTTGATTTCCGTGAGACCCTTGCCTCGGAAATCATGACCCCTTCGTCCGAGATGGTCACTGCCGACTGCACAAGTTCGGTCAAGGACCTGGTTGGCCTGGTGACCGAAGAGGGCTATACCAGAATTCCCCTGTACGAGGGCAGTCCGGATACGATTGTCGGTATTCTCCATGCAAAAGATCTCCTGCGCTTCTGCATAGATACCGATCAGTCGGCAGCAAATCTGCGGGAACGGCTCTTTCCACCGGTTTTTATCCAGGAGTCCACCCCGATTACCAAACTGCTTCGTGATTTCCAGGAGAAAAAAAATCATATGGCCATTGTCACCGATGAGTTCGGCGGAGTCCGCGGCCTAATCACCCTTGAAGACGTGATTGAGGAAATCGTCGGTGAGATTGACGATGAACATGACCAGGAAGAGAGTGAATTGCGGGTGTTGAGTGAAAAGGTAATCCTGGTCGATGCCAAGATTGATATTGAAGAGGTGGAACACTACTTTCACTGTCAACTGCCGCAAGGGCCCTATGAGTCCGTGGGCGGGCTTGTTCTGCATTGTCTGGGGAGGGTGCCGGTTCGCGGGACAGTGGTCACGGTCGGCGGTCTCCGTTTCACGGTGCTGTCTGCCGACCAACGCCGGGTAAAAATGATCAAGGTTGAACTGCAGGGATGAACTTTTTAGGTGCTGGCCTGCCAAGCCGGTGGCGATCTCTGGCCACCAGTCTGATAACGGCTTTTCTTCTTTTTTTTGCCATGCCCGGCTATTTCGGCTGGTGGCCGCTGCTGTTTGTCGCCCTGGTTCCGCTTTTATCCGCTGCCCTGTATATGCCACCCCTGCGCAGCGGGTGCATGGGACTGCTGGCAGGTTTTGTTTATAACATGCTCACCCTGCACTGGCTCGTCGTCGTCCTTGGCAAGTATGGCGGCCTGCCGCCCTGGCTCAGCGTGCCGGCCATGGTCCTGCTCTCCCTGTATATGGGGCTGTACCTTGCTCTGTTCTGCCTGCTTTTGAGTCTGTTCGGCGGCAGGTCCTGGCATAAAGAGCGGTCCGTGGTGACCCTGGTCTGGATTGCCCCTGTCCTCTGGGTTGGTCTTGATTACCTCAGGAGTATCCTTTTTACCGGCTTTCCCTGGCTGGATATTGGCTATGGCCTCTACTCGCAGCCCATACTCATCCAGGCGGCTGATCTCGGCGGGCACCATTTGATCTCTTTCGGGCTGGTGCTGGCCAATGGTCTGATTGTGTCGGTCATTGACCGTCAGCGTTCAACGGTGCACTGGAACCTTCGAATGGAACGACGACTTCTGCTTGCAGCCTGTTGTTTTCTGATCTTTATCTTCGGATATTCCGTGGTCCGTTACCGGGTGATGCCGTCGTTTTTTCGGCAGGCCCTGCAGGCGGAGGTTTCCGTGGTCCAGGGCAATATCCTCCAGGATGAGAAATGGGTGCCGGAGAAAAAAGAAAAAACCGTTGCCATCTATGAGCGGCTTTCCCGCCGTGCCGTTGCCGATAAAACAACCGAGCTTCTGGTCTGGCCGGAAACCGCCCTGCCGTTTTATCCCCAGAACGACCCGCTTTCCCGGCGGGTGGCGGATCTGGTCCGGCGGGAAAACGTCTACCTGCTCACCGGAGCCCCGACCTATGCCGTGGACACATCAGGGGACAAACGCAAAATTACATATTTTAACAGCGCCCTGCTGGTGGATCCGGACGGGGTTATAGTCAACACCTATGCCAAGCAGCATCTGGTTCCTTTCGGCGAATACGTCCCTCTGCGTAAATATCTGCCCTTCCTGGCCCCGCTGGTGGTGCATGTCGGTGATTTTACTGCCGGTACTTCGTCGACCCCCCTGGCACTGGGAAAGAATCTGAAGCTCGGTATCCTGATCTGTTTTGAATCGATATTTCCCGGAATTGCCCGGGATGAAGTAGCGGCCGGGGCGAATATATTGGTCAATCTGACCAATGACGCCTGGTACGGACGAACCAGTGCGCCCTATCAGTCCATGGCCATGACCGTGTTCCGGGCGGTGGAGAATAAACGATCACTGGTTCGGGCTGCCAACACCGGGATCAGCGGTTTTGTCGATCCTACCGGAAACATCATTGATAAAACTGATATTTTCGTGCCCGGGGCAATAACGGCCCAGCTGCCTGTCCTTGAAGGGGAAACGGTCTTTGTCCGTTCCGGGTACCTGTTCGGTGCGGCCTGTCTTGCCCTTCTTCCGGTGCTGCTCCTGTTCAGGAGACGATATTCCTGAGTGCAGAATTCCGGAGTTCGGGCTGGTTTCTGTCGGTTGTCGGCGTCGTTTTGTGGGCGGATAAAATGGTTTTAAATGAATAATTTTGCTTGGTTTTCAGGTTTTTTTTTGTTAAACAGATTCCTATAGTATAAGTGCGTAGTGCTACTGGAGAAGTAAAGACGTCATGCAATTGCGTGGTTTTAGTTTTTGTTACCTTGAAGCCTTACGCGTCCAGAACATTCAGCCCACATTAAGGAGAGCTAGGGAGCAATGTTACAAGGAACAGTAAAGTGGTTCAATGAGTCTAAAGGTTTTGGTTTTATTGAACAGGAAGACGGGAAAGATGTTTTCGTCCATTATTCCGCCATCGGAGGCAGTGGGTTCAAAACATTAAACGAAGGCGACAAGGTTGAGTTCGAGGTGGTTGACGGTCCCAAAGGGCCGGCTGCTGCAAACGTGCAAAAGCTTTAAAACTGCTCCTGCCTTCCGCCGGCCTGCAATGGTCCGGCGGCGGGTCGGAAAGAAACAACGGTCCGGCTCAGGTCGAGCCTGTTGAGAATCCCGGTAACCTATGTGTTGCCGGGATTTTTTTTATGGCGGTTTATGGGTATAAGAGTATTTTGTTTGAGATTTGACACCTGACACCTGACACCTGAAATCTGAAACCCGACACCAGATAAAGTTGTGAACATTGCCCTTATTCAAATAAACCCGGTTATCGGGGATTTTGACAACAACCTGGCAAAAATCCATACATGCCTGGAACAGGCCCGTGCAGTCGGCTGTCATCTGGCGGTTTTCCCGGAACTGTCCCTGTGCGGATATCCGCCCCGGGATCTTCTGGAGCGGGCCTCTTTTCTTGACGCCCATGATCGGGCCCTGCAGAAGCTGGTTGAACGGGTGCAGGGTATTGCCTGCGTGATCGGTGTTCTTGAGCGGCGTCAGGGGCCGGGCCGGCCCCTGTATAATTCAGCTTTTTTTATAAATGAGGGCACAATCTGCTTTCGGGTCCGCAAGCAGTTGTTGCCGACCTATGATGTCTTTGACGAGAGTCGCTATTTTGAACCGGGTGGCCCCTCGCTGCCGTTTTCCTTTGCCGGGGTGAAGATCGGTCTATCGGTCTGCGAGGATATCTGGCCGGATGAACAAAAATATCCGCTTGATCCAATTGCCGCCCTCATGGATCAGGAAACCGTTCCTGATCTTTTGATTAATATTTCCGCCTCACCCTACTATAACGGCAAGCTTGGCCAACGATCAGCACTCTTTTCTTCTCTGTGCCGCAAATACAACCTTCCGCTGCTCTATGTCAACCAGGTCGGTGGTCAGGATGAGCTGATCTTTGACGGCCATTCCATGGTCCTTGATGGGACCGGTACGGTGCGGGTCGCAGGTCGCGGCTTTTCCGAGGATATGATCGTTGTCGACACGGACACCTGGGAGTCCGACAGTGGGTGGAGGATTCCGGTGGATTCCGTGGCACAGGTCCTGGACGGGTTGACCCTGGGGGTCCGCGATTACATGCGGAAGATCGGCTTTAACCGTGCCGTGCTTGGTCTGTCCGGCGGTATTGATTCTGCGGTCACTGCAGCTGTTGCCTGCCGGGCACTCGGTCCTGAGAATGTACTCTGCATAGCCCTGCCTTCGCCCTACACCTCGCAGATGTCCATCGATGATGCCCGCCTGCTGGCCGAAAACATGGGCTGTGGATTTGAACTGCTGCCCATTGGTGATGCAATGCAGGTCTATGCAGAAATGCTTTCGCCCCTTTTTGATGGTCTGCCCGAGGATGTCACCGAGCAGAACCTGCAGGCCAGGATCAGGGGGACCCTGCTCATGGCCCTGTCCAATAAACTCGGCCATCTGCTGTTGTCCACCGGCAACAAGTCGGAAATGGCGGTGGGCTACTGCACCCTGTACGGCGACATGAACGGCGGGCTGGCGGTATTGGCCGACGTGCCCAAGGCCATGGTCTATGAGCTTGCCCGCTGGATTAATACGGAGCGGGCGGTTATTCCTGAGCGGATTATTACCCGCCCTCCTACGGCAGAGCTCAAACCCGATCAGCTGGATCAGGATGATTTGCCGCCCTATGAGATTCTTGACCCGATCCTGAAGGGGTATCTGGAGGAATTTCTCGGGGTGGATGAACTTGTTGCACGCGGATTTGACCGCAAAACCGTCCAGGATATCATTCGCCGGATCAAAATTAACGAGTACAAGCGCAGACAGTCGCCCATGGGGCTGAAGGTGACCTCCAAGGCCTTTGGTCACGGGCGCCGCTACCCGGTTGCCCAGGGGTTTGTTGAGTAGCTGATGGCTGATGGCTGATAGCTGATGGCTGATGGCTGAAGGCTGATGGCTGAAGGCTGATGGCTGAAGGCTGAAGGCTGATGGCTGATGGCTGATGGCTGATGGCTGATGGCTGATAGCTGATAGCTGATAGCTGATAGCTGATGGCTCATAGCTCAATAGTTCATGGTTGATTGCTCATAGGATAAAAAAAGTAGTAAAGAACAAGCTCAATGCCCCATGAACCAATAACAATGAGCCAAAAGCCACGAGCCAAAAGCCATGAGCCAAAAGCCATGAGCTAAAAAACATGAGCCACGAGCCACGAGCCACGAGCCACGAGCCACAAGCCATCAGCCATCAGCCATCAGCCATCAGCCAACACCTAAAATCCCAAACACCTGTCTTCATGAAACCACCCTCAAAACTCATCTCCGCACTCATTGTTGTCCCCTTTCTGTTCCTGTTGATCATCTATCTGGTCTACCGGGAGACAACCACCAAACGACCGGAACAGCTGGCCGTGACAACTGCGGGCTATGTGGAGATGTGCCTGAGCTGTCATACCACGGAAAAACTGGACCGGGCCCATGACGCCAAGGTGGTCGGTTGTTCTCCCTGTCATCTCGGTGATGCCATGGCCATTGATAAGGACAAGGCCCATGAAAACATGGTGCTCAATCCCGGCGATTTACGGATAGTGGACAAAACCTGCGGGGTCGAGGGCTGCCATCCTGCCGATGTGCATAAGGTGAAAAACTCCCTGATGGCCACCAATCGCGGGATTCTGTCGACCCTGCTCTACTATTGGGGCGAACGGGAAACCCAGGACAGCAATATCACCGTGGAGCAGTTGCTGGCAAGCGGTGAGACCTCACTGGCCCTTGATTATTTTCGTAAGCTCTGTGCCACCTGTCACCTCTGGAAGCAGAAAAATGATCTGCCCGATGCTCCGGAGTTTTTTAATGAAAAGGGGGGCGGCTGTTCGGCCTGTCATTATATCCTGCCGCAAGGGGTAAAGCGGCTGACCGTGACTGCATTTGAAGAATCCAATTCAGGTGGCGCGGATGGGAAGAAGAACAAGAAACCCCATCCCCTGATCATCAAAAAAGTGCCCGATGAAAACTGTATCCGCTGTCACAACCGGTCCGGCAGAATAGGCATCTCCTATGGCGGTATATTCGAATCCGAAGGCTACGGCACCCCGTATGAGAACGGGGGACTCTCTTCCAGGCGGCTGCCCGGTAATCGGTTTTATCTCAAGATTGCCGAGGATATTCACCATAAGAAGGGAATGTCCTGTATCGACTGTCATACCCGGGATGAGATCATGGGCAACGGCACCAGTTATGCCCATTACGAGGATCAACTGGAGATCAGCTGTCAGGTCTGTCATTCGAATAAGCCCGGCACGACCAGAAAGGGAAAAAAGTTAACCAATCTGACCGAGGATCAGGGGAAATTTATCCTGATCGGCCGCAATAATGAAAAGGTCTATCCCGTAAAACCGCCCAAAAAGGAAAGCTGCGGCTACCCGGGTCATAAACGGCTCACCTGTGAGTCCTGTCATTCCACCTGGGTTCCACAGTGTTATGGCTGTCATGCCAAACGGGACGCCCGGGAAACCCATCTCGACAAGCTGACCCTGAAGGAGACCCCGGGCTGGTGGGAAGAGGGGCGGTCGTACATTCGCTACGAAAAACCCATGCTCGGTGTTTGGGGCGACAAGGTCGTCATTGTCACACCCGGTTGCCAGGATGTGGTTACTCTGGTGGACAAGGACGGAAATATTGAGGGCGGTTTTAACCGGTTTACCATGGCCGCCATCAATCCCCATACCACCCAGGCAAAGGGCCGGCAGTGCGCCGACTGCCACAGCTCTCCCAAAACTCTGGGCCTGGGGGAGGGGACAGTGACGAAAAAAGACGGCAAATGGGCCTTTACGCCGGTGGACCAGGGGGTCGAAACCCTGGAGGGCCGAACCGTTGGTTTTGATAACTTCGTCGACATTAACGGTAAGCAGCTGCAGCATGGTTCCCGCGATAATCTGCGTCCGTTTAACGGAGAAGAACTCCGGCGGATTCTCCGGGTCGGCCTCTGCCTGCAGTGCCATACATCATATGATGATCCCGCCTATCTGAACTATGATCCCAAACGGCCCTGTCCGGTATACAGGGAACCGTAACGTCGAGTGGCCATACGTATTTATTCCCGGATTCTCCAGGACCTGTCGGCGAAAAAATGTTTACAGAAGGCAGCGGAAGCTGTATTTGTTGATCGGCGGAACAGAGAATATCCAGTATCATTGTCGGTGTCGTAAAAAGATTCGCCATCGACGGCGGAGAAGCCTGAGTTGTTGATTCTCCGTGCTGTGCAACAGGTATATTCGGTTTATTATCAGGCCAACATCATTGACGGAGAATACAATGTGGAAAAATATTCAACCGGCACCGCCGGATTCGATCCTGGGGCTGACCGAGCAGTTTAAAAAGGACGAGAACCCCCGTAAGGTCAATCTCGGGGTCGGGGTCTATAAAGACAACAGTGGAAATACTCCCATTCTTGAGGTTGTTAAAAAGGCGGAACAGACGCTGCTGACCTCCCAGGCCACCAAAAGCTATCTGCCCATTTCCGGCGATCCTGCCTACGGCAGGGCCGTGCAGAAGCTCGTGCTCGGTGAGGACAGCGACGCCTGTCGGTCGTCCAGGGCGGTTACCGTCCATGCTCCGGGTGGAACCGGGGCCCTGAAGGTCGGCGCCGACCTGTTGAAAAAATTCAAACCCCAGTCCAGGGTCTGGGTCAGTTCTCCCACCTGGGCCAACCATAACGGCATTTTTGGTAATGCCGGTTTTGAGATCGATAGTTACGGTTATTATAACCCCCGGAGCAAGGATCTTGATTTCGACCGGATGATGAAAGATCTGAACGCGATTTCCGCCGGGGATATCGTCATCCTCCACACCTGCTGCCATAACCCCTCCGGAGTTGATCTGGATCGGGATCAGTGGAACGAAGTCGTTCGCTCGGCCGACAGCCATGGGTGGATCCCCTTTCTCGATTTTGCCTACCAGGGATTCGGGGACGGGGTCGAAGAAGACCGGTACGCGGTCGAGCGTTTCGTCGCCTCCGGAATGGATGTTCTGGTGGCCAGTTCCTTTTCCAAGAATTTCGGGCTCTATAATGAGCGGGCCGGAGCGCTGACCGTTATCTGTCCCGGTGCGGAAGAGGCTGCGGTGGCCATGAGCCACCTGAAGACCGTGATTCGGACAAACTACTCCAACCCGCCGGCCCACGGTGGCCTGACGGCAACCATCATCCTTGATGACCCCGAGCTCTACCGGCAGTGGCTGGCTGAACTGGCTGCCATGCGTGACCGAATCAGGGAGATGCGAAGTGGACTGGTCAAGGGGCTGGCCAACTGCGGGGTGGAGGGGGATTTTTCCTTTATCGAGCGCCAGCGGGGCATGTTCTCGTTCAGCGGCCTCTCCGATGAGGTGGTCCAGTGGCTTCGGGCTGAAAAGGCGGTCTATATGGTCGGCGGCGGGCGCATCAATCTGGCCGGGTTGACCACCGACAATATGGATTATGTCTGCAGGTCCATTGCCGAGGCCCTGCAGGCTGTCGGCTGATCAGCCGGTTTTTAGATCAATTCTTCCAAATGAAAAAAGGAGGTCTCCTGTGCAGGAGGCCTCCTTTTTTTGTTACCGCTCTACTCGCCGTTTCCGTCACAGGAAATGATGTAAGTGTTCAGGGGCACCCCCCCACCAGCTGCGCTTACCTGGCCACATCAGAAGCACTCCATGACCTCTTCAGATGTTTTGTCGATAGGATAATCTGTTACCTGCCCCGTGACCTGTTACGTTTTTCCAGCCCGGTTTTCGTCCAGGTTTTGAACCCCCTCCATCATCATTCCCATAAAGCCGCCGATGGGCGGGGCGTCATTGAGTATATCGGGGACCCCCCTGGTGTAACTGAAATGGCCGCTTGTCATACCCAGAAGGGCGTAAACCGCTTCTTTGTTACGATTTTTCCGGTAACGGGCATAGACGATTTCGCCATCTCTGAAAAAGACCATTCCGCGTCCTTGCTCAAGGCTGATGTCTATGGTCCCTGTTTTTCCGCCGGCATTGATCAGCTGGAAGAGATCAACCGGTGCTATCTCGGAAAGCTCTCCGGTCATGCCGGAGGCAATATTTCCGGATTTGAGGGTCATTGTCTGGGCCCGGTCCACCAGCAGCTTGAAAAGGAACATCTGAAGGACCGGGTATTTTTTCAGTATGATTTTAAAATTCTTTACGCTGAGTATCGCCAGCTGCGAAGTGTTCAGGGACACAATTGAGTGTGAAAACGGCTCGGATGAGAGCAGGCTGATCTCACCAAACATTTCTCCCTCACCCAGGTCAACCAGTTTGCTGCCGTCATCGGCTCTTACCTCCAGTTGTCCTTGTAATATGATAAAAAAATTGGTTCCGGGAGAGCCTTTTTTAACAACCATCTTGCCAAAAGGAATGGTTTTAAATTCGAGGAGCACGGTCAGGTCGGTCAGGGCGTCATCTTCCAGCGGGGCGAATAACGGGATCCTGCGGAGAACTCCGAAGTATTTTTCAAGATGTTTTTTCCGACGTTTTTCTTCCGCTTCTTCAAGCAGTTTCATCTGCAGGGTAGTAAAGTCCCGATCCTTTTTATATTCAAAATGGATCAGCCCTTCGCAGCCGCCGCAATCGTACCTGGTTTTCTGGGTTGCTAATCTCGGGATCCTTGAGAGACCTTCTTTGGACGCGACAATGGATGCAACCTGGCGGGCGAGATAGAGACAGCCGGACTTGTAGTTGGACATCGACAGGCCGTAGCTTTCGACTTTTATTTCATCTCCCACGCTGTACAGCGGGCATGATTCTTCACTGACAATGATGAAAATCGCATCACGAAATTTTTCTTCCTTTTTTCTCATATTGTAGCCGACTCCTTAAGTGCATACGGAAAAAAAGTGTTTTTTAATATTTCTAATATTTCTAATATTTCTAATATTTCTAATATTTCTAATTTTTTGTAATTTCTTGTGATTGTGGCAATCGCAGGTTCGGCTGCCTGGCACCGGGCTGAGCGTTATGCCGTCTCCTGTTTCTGGGCATTGTATTCGGCCAGCAGATTCTGCAGTTTCCAGGGAGAGGAGATACATTCCCGACCCAGGCCGCATTCGGTGATGACCTCACAGAAACTCAGGAATTCGTCCATCAGCCGGGTGACCACTTTTTCCTGGTGTTGAATAATGCGCAACTGTCTGCGCATGTCCATGCCTTCAATGGGTAGCAGTTTAAGCCAGCCCTGCTCGGTTTCCCTGCAGACCGTCAGCTGTGAAAGACAGGCCGCACCGACCCCTGATTCCACCGCTTTTTTAATAGCCTCGGTATGGCCCATCTTGGTGACGACCTTGAGCTGGTCGGAGTGGCGACCCAGCTTTTTCTTGAAGATTTCAGCCGTTCCCGAACCCTCTTCCCGCATGACCCAGTTTGTCTCCCGCAGATCTTCCGGAACGCGAAAGGTTTCCTTTCTGCTCAGCTTGTGGGTCGGGCTGACAATCACCACAAGTTCATCATCAAACCAGGGAACGGCCCGCAGGGAGTCAAGGGTAACGCTGCCTTCAACAAAGCCGAGATCGGCTTCCCCTTTCTGAACGAGTTTCTCGGCGGCCCGGGTGTTGACAACCAGCATGTTGATATGGGCCTCCGGATGCAGGCGCATGAAGGAGCCGACCAGATACGGGAGAACATAGTTGCCGATGGTGGAGCTGGCGACAATCTCCAGAGATCCGGCCACAGTATCCCGTTGCTCGGTTAACATGCTCTCTGCATTGACAACCTGATACAGGATGTTTTTCGCCAGCGGCAGCAGATAGCGGCCCCGGTCATTGAGCAGCAGGCTGCGGCCATGGCGGTCAAAGAGCGGACCGCCAAGTTGGTTTTCAAGCTCGCCCAGGGCCATGCTTACCGCCGACTGAGTCAGGTAGAGGCTTTTGCTGGCCTTTGTCACCTGCTTGGTTTCTGCCACCGCAGTGAAAATTTCCAACTGTCTCAGGGTGATTGACATAATACTCTCCCGGAACGGTTAAGGTGAGAATGTATGAAGTGGGTCAATGTGAAAAACAGCCGTATCAAAGGGCCTGTGTACCATACTTCATCTGATGAGGCAATTGCAGCTCTGGAGCCTCCGGACATGAGCAGCTCATGGCTTCACTGCCGGTGAAAAAAAACTTTTTCTCTCCAAAAAACAATTTGATTACCACCATTCCTCAGCAACGAGGGATAACATCGCTACAGCTATAATCTCAAATCGCAGTTAGCAGCGTTTATGCCTGATTTCAGGTCAATTCATTGTTTAAAAAAAGCGATGGTATCCCTGATTTCATTCAAGCTGAGCTTTAGTGGTAATCAGGAAAAACAAAAAAAAATAAAAAAATAAAAAAATAATAAAAGAACGGCTGACACGCCGAACCCTGGTTTGACCTTTAAAAAGTATCATTGCCAGCTTGTTATTTAATTATAGAGTTTTATTTGAATTTTAGAAAGAAATTTTTAAACGGCCTGTCATCAGGGAATAGAGGCAGGGTATCACATATAAGCAAAAATGAACATAACTATTATTTTTTCAAATTTTACTTATTATTAGTTTTTGGTTAGCTTGCCCTACATCGTAGGAGTATCTCAACGCATGGTCGGTCCGGGTGAAGGGAACTGGAGACCGGAAAAAGGACCATGATTTTTCATTTCTCACGTTCCATATCCCCAGAGGAAAGAAATGAACCCGACCCATTCCCAGCAACAGGCGGTTGAACTCATAACCGGAGTACAGCCTGATCCGGCAATTGTTGCCGATGTCTATTCCCTGGCCGTGATGCTGCTCTATGGTCTTGCTTTTGCCGTCCTGCCCCTGGTGGCAGGTTTTCTGCTTGCCCCCCGTGAGACCGCCCCCCTGCTTGGGGCCATCTATGAATGCGGTATGCCTGCATTTGGACGTGCCAGTGCCGCCCGTTTCGGGGTTTTTTATTATCTCTATGCCCTGTTGTTTATAGTCTTTGAAGTGGATGTTCTCTACCTCTTTCCCATTGCGAGAATCTACAGAGAACAGGTTGGAATTGTGGGGTTTGGTGAGATTTTGTTTTTTGTCATCGTGTTGTTTCTGGCCGTTGCCTATGCCTGGAAAAAAGGAGTGTTGAAATGGGAAAGGGAAGCGTTGTCCCTCCACTGATCGGGTTTGCCCAACTGGAAAAGGTCTTGAACCATGCCCGGGCCAATTCGCTCTGGCCGCTGACCTTCGGCCTGGCCTGCTGTGCCATGGAGATGATGGCCGCAGCCGGGCCCAAGTTTGACCTGGATCGCTTCGGTGCCGGTGTTTTCAGGGCCTCGCCCAGGCAGGCCGATGTAATGATTGTCGCCGGAACGGTCACCCATAAGATGGCGGATACGGTCAAGAGGCTGTACCTGCAGATGCCGGCTCCGAAATGGGTGATTGCCATGGGCAACTGTGCGATTTCCGGGGGGCCGTTCAACCTGGATATCAACTATTCCGTGGTTGAAGGAGTGGACACTATTGTCCCGGTTGACGTGTATGTCCCCGGTTGCCCGCCAAGGCCCGAGGCATTGATAGAGGCCTTTCTGCAGCTCGAAGAGATGATTTGCGGTGTCCGGCGTTTTCCGGA
>DRKH01000303.1 GCA_011051825.1 Desulfobulbus sp. | reverse complement strand
TCTCATGAATATCGAGCAGCTTTCCATTCAGCTTCAGCTTATCAGGTGACGTACCGACCTGGACATCAATGGATTCCTCTTCCTCAAGAAGGATCCGCTCCACCTCTTCGGTCGGAATACGTGCAATACGTCGTTTGTCGTCGGGTATACCTGTTTCTCCCATAATGCCTCCCCCAGGCAGGATAATCGAATGCGGTTTATATTCAACTGCCCACCTAACCAGAATCAGGAGAAAAAATCAATTACGACATTCTACTCATTGGATTTGCAGCCTGCAGAGTAGCCTTACAATGCCGTTTCAATATGATGAATAAAGTTGTTTTCGTTGACAAAGGTTAAATCGTACATGCTGGTCATGCCCTGGGTCTGCTCCGGGCTCAGGCCGAATACGCAAAGCAGAAACTGGTTTTTGTCCAGATTAATCTGTTTGCGTAACTTTAAATATTTATCAATATCGTGTCGGAACTCCCCTGATTTACACTCAATACAAATCGGTACATTGTCTCTGGTTAAAAAGAAGATATCCAGCTCATTGGAGACCTCATTAGGAAAGGTAATTCTGAGGTTTTCTGAAAAACGACTACGGCAATATGGCTGGATCGGTAAAGACCCAATCCCGATCTTTAACCGGTGCGTGGCAGGCGATGCAGACCTGCATGCCTTTTTCAAAAGGTTTCTGTTCCAGGCCGACCCAGCGGGCCCAGCCCCAGCCATGACTTTCGCTGTATTTTGCAGCATCTTTAAACATGAACTCCGCATGGACAAACGTGCCTGGTACGGTGGCGGCCTTCCAATCTTTTAACTGTGTATCTTTCCATACAACCTTGGCCAGGACAGCCCCATCCGGCCACGGATTTGTCTTTCCTGAACGTGCCGCCTTCACGGCTGTATCATTGCCCAGGATAACTCTTGAAGTCTTGTTGTCGGTTCGGTGTGATACAGCAATCACCGCCCAGTTCCGCCACCCCACGGGATATGAAATACCATGCGATGGTGCCATCGACGTCTCCGCAGCATATCCACGCACCGCCATTCCGGCACAGCCTGCAAACAGTAGTACCAAAAGCCCGGCCAATTGTTTCATGGTCTCTAACCCTCCTTTGTAGTTTTGGGTTTTTCTTTGTCCTTTAGAAAACGGAGACAGATCCAATTTGTTCAAATAATTTATCCTCAGCTGTCGAGATTGCCCTTACATGACGGAGGAAATCGGGGTTCGCCTTCGGTTCTACGGGCGCGATTGTCCAAATGGCGCAGAATACCGGGCATGACTTCAGCAGATTATCCATCAAGAATCTCACGTATTTTTCCAGCCAGACTGGTCGGGGTCACGGGTTTGGCCAGATAGTTAATATTCGCATTAAGGATACCATGATGCGCAATTGCATTTTCTGTATATCCCGACACAAAGAGCACCTTCATGGATGGACGTTCCATAGCGGCCCGCCTGGCAAGCTCCGGCCCCCCCATCCCCGGCATAATAACATCGGTCAATAATAGATGTATCTCTTCTTCGCTTGCCTTTATAAGCCGAATGGCATCTTCTCCACATGAAGCTTCTAGACACTTGTACCCCAGCAGCTGAAGGGTATGGAGCATAAATTTACGTATAGAGGTTTCGTCATCAACCACCAAGATGGTTTCGCCGCCGCTGGACAAGGCGATAATTTTCTTTTCCTTGTGTTCTAAAGACTTATCACTTGCAGGAAGATATATTTTAAAAGTTGTCCCTTGACCGGGTTCACTGTACACATATATCTGGCCATTATGCTGTTGAATAATACCGTGAACAGTGGCAAGGCCGAGCCCGGTGCCCTTGTCACTCTCCTTGGTCGTAAAAAAAGGCTCAAAGAGATGCTCGAGGATCTCCTCTCCCATCCCCTCCCCAAAATCAGTCACCGACACCATGACATAGGGGCCGGTGGTCACCTCAGGATGTATTTTTGCATATTCTTCATCAAGAAAAACATCCTGCGTTTCAATAACAAGACGTCCCCCGGCAGGCATGGCATCCCTGGCATTGACGGAGAGGTTCATGAGGACCTGCTCTATCTGCCCCGGGTCGGCCTCGACAATTCCGCTCTCAGCATTCAGACAGGGAACGATTTCAACATCTTCACCGAGCATCTTGCCAAGTATTTTCAAAAGATCACTGATGACGGCGTTTACACAGACAGGCCGCATCTCCAGAATCTGTTTACGGCTGAATGCAAGAAGTTGCCGGGTCAGGGCACGGGCCTTTTCTCCGGCCGTATGGATAATCTCAATCTGTTTACGGTATGAATCATCCTCGGGCATAGTTATCAAAAGCAGTTCGCTATACCCGAGAATTGTTGTAAGCACGTTATTGAAATCATGAGCAATCCCTCCGGCAAGCCTACCGATGGATTCCATTTTCTGCGCCTGCCTGAGCTGTTCTTCAAGCACTCTTTTTTCTTCGACTAATTTCCGTCCCTCGGTAAGATCATGGAGACTCATGAAAATACTCATGGGTTCTCCCGTACTGTTCCTGGCCACTTTTACCACGATCTCCAACGGAACCCCGGCCGGATTATCGGGATGATCGGCCTCCATGATAATGATGGTATCTTTCTTTTCTTCCTGGGCTCGACACACCGGACAGGGCTCCAGCTCCCCATGCGGATGAACGACCTCCGTGATATGCCGTCCGATGGCTTTTTCAGGGGAGCTTGCGGTCATACGGTAAAATGCCTTGTTGGCGCGAATAATCCGACGTTCAGGGTCAAGAATGTATATACTGTCATCGGAAGAGTCCATAGCCGCAGCCCATTCGGCTTCATGGGTAGACCGTTCTTCCTCGAGTTTTCTGTACACTTCTTCTTTCATGGCTTACCGTGCTGAAATGCTCATCACTGCAACAGACGGCCTTTCATCTCCTGCAAACAGCAAGGGGGAATAAACATGTGCAACGATATTTTGCTCTCTGCCCATTCCTCCTCTCCAATTAAAAAAAAAGCTCCCTGTAACAGAAGAAACAGGGAGCAGTACAAGACCATTAATCTCTTTTCCTATTTCAACTCGGTCCAGTATTCATCCGGCATCTCGCGGGCCAGGGCCAGGGCACCGCTCGAACCGCTGAACAGCGGATCTTCAACCCGCTGCACCCTGGCCGGGCCGTATTCACCAAGAACGGTCTCGATGTGCTCGGCCAGCC
>DRKH01000302.1 GCA_011051825.1 Desulfobulbus sp. | reverse complement strand
TTCCAGTCGTTTTTGCATTTTTTAATCCAAAAAAAAACCACCGCAACCGTTTACAACGGTATTGCAGTGGTACATTCCTGTTAACAGCAACAAACAGCTCTCTTCAGCAGATCCTCTTCTCCGTACAGGAAGCCAGCAGGCAACCGGTATATAATCATTTTTAATTCCTTCATGACAGATCTTCGGCCGGCAGGTAACGGTTTTCATCTTCAACTTTCCGGTCGGTCGACAGATTGGGAACTATAGCATAGAGGTCATAAAAAATGCAAGTCAGGCCTTCCCGGGTGGAGAATTACTCCTAAACACTGGAACTGATGGAAAAAGTTTTGGATCCGTATGGGGAATAAAACGCGATCCCGAAAAACGAATCATGAATTCCTGGTTCACATTCAACTCAATATAAGTGATTTTCCGACCAATCTCTTGACTGCGAATCCTGGCCTTTTCCGAGAGCAGAATCAGTTCAGCCCCGCGCAGGGAACTGTTGCCCACGGGTTCATATGTTGAAAGGGGGAGATCCGGCAGCATCCCCAGGGTAATGGCCTGCGCCGGATCTATGTGTTTACCGAATGCACCGGCCACATAAATTCGGTCAAGATCGGCAAATTCCACCCCGACCTGACTGGTCAGGGTGGTAAGGATTGCATACATGGCCGCCTTTGAACGCATCATCGCATCAAGATCCACCTGGGCCAGTACCACCGGCCGGCCATTGCCGGACTCCTCAGCCGGGACCAGGATAAAGACCAGGCCGTCCCCGCTGTCGACCAGATGCCTGCGGACAAACTCCTGCCGCTTTGCCGAGCCAAAACCGGTATCCCGGCACAACTTACCGCGCAGGTCAACAATCTGCGCCAGATACAACTCCGCCACCAGGTCAATCAGGCCGGAGCCACAGATACCGACAGCCGGCACATCGTCGATGGTTTTGATATCAAGCTGCCAGTTTTCCCGATCAAGCCTGACCCGCTCAATGGCCCCGGGTCCGGCCCGCATGCCCATCCGGGCCACACCACCCTCAAGGGCAGGTCCGGCGGCACCGGCACAGGCTATCAGCCAGTCCCTGCTGCCCAGCACCACCTCGGCGTTGGTGCCGACATCAATCAGCATCGAGGTTTTCTCCAGCTGATCCAGACCGCTGGCCAGGATACCCGAGATGAGATCCCCGCCGAAATAACTGCCGATACTCGGCAACACCCAGACCGGCGCCAACGGGTTGATCTGCAGGCCGATTTCAGCGGCAGGAAAGGGATCCGGGCTGTTGACCAGGGGGGTGTAGGGCTCTCTGCAGATGTGATAGGGGCTCAGCCCAAGGAGCAGATGAACCATGGTGGTGTTGCCGGAAACACTCATCGCCCGGATGGTTTCCGGTGCAACGCCTGCGCTGTCGGCCAGTTCCAGGATAAGCGGGTTTATACTTTGGACAACGGCCTCCTGCAGCTGCTGAAGTCCGTCCAGGTCCGTATTCTTTGCGGTCGCAAAATGAATCCGGCTGAGGATATCCGCCCCATACTCCATCTGTCGGTTGGGCCCGTGGGTGTGGGCAAGGATATCATCACCGGCAAGGTCAACCAGGGTGGCCTCAAGATGGGTGGTCCCGAGATCGAGGGCTACCCCGGTTATCGGTCCTGTTTCTTTCGTAAAGTCTACAATATCGAGCTGATGCGGCAAAACGTTCAGCAGGGCCTGTCCGCAAAAGCCTGCCTGACGAAAGTCACGGCCAAGTCCGGCCATTGCCGGGAAGGGAATGTGCAGAGTCCGTCCGTTCAAAGCCTGCGGCAATGTCCTGGCGACAGCGGCACGCAGTCGATCAAGATCAGCGGTGTTGTCCTGCAGGCTCGGCGGCTCGGCTGTAACCGGGACCCTGAGGACCAGGGGCAGTGATGACGTCTCAGGCTTCACAACATTTTTTCCATGTTTTGTTGTTCTTCAAGCAGACACTCCCGAGATTCAGACGGGTATTGCTTGACTGAAATAAGCGCAAAGGGTACTACATGCGCTTTACCTAGACAATTAAAAAATCCGCCGAACAACGATCACGGGCTACCGGGCAGTGAAACTTCTCTATCGTTACATTTTACAGCTGTTTATTAAAAACATTTTCATGTTGATGGCCGGCTTCATCGCCATCTATGTGTTGATTGATTTTTTTGAAAAAATCGACAACTTCATGGAAAAGGGAAAATCCATGGGCCTGGTGATTAAGTTTTTCCTCCTTAACATTCCCTTTATCCTCGACCAGATGGGCCCTATCTGCATCCTGCTGGCCGGTGTCATTACCCTGGGCGTCCTTAACCACAGCAACGAACTGATTGCCCTCAAGGCCTGCGGCATTCCCCTAAAAAAAATAACCGCCCCCATCATTGCCGGCGGCCTGGCCTTTACCCTCCTGTTTCTTGCCATGTCGCAGTTTGTCCTTCCCAAAACAATCTCGGTGACCAACCGAATATGGAACAAGGAGGTCAAGGGCAGAGTGGCCCTGGGTATTTATCGGAATGGTCGTTATTATTATCGAGGACAGGACGGGTTTTATTCCTTTGCCCGGCCTGATCTTAAACGTGATAATTTCTACAACTTTTCCTATGCCTCCTGGGACGCCGACTACCGGCTCAGTTCATTGATCGCCGCTGAACGGGCACTCTGGGATGCCGGAACCTGGACTCTGTTCAACGGCCAGGTACAGACCAGCATTGGCCCGGATAAATTTATTTCCGAGACCTTCCACGATCGGACCTTTGCCTTTCCGGAGAAACCAGCCGACTTTTTTGTTCCAGAGTACTATTCAAAAGAACTCTCCCTGACAGGCCTGTATCAGGAGGCCCTTCGAAAAAATTCACCGGAAGAAAAAAACAAGGCCTGGGTCGAATTTTACGGACGGATCTCCTATATTCTCCTGGGTATGCCCTTACTGCTGCTGGGGCTGCCTCTGCTGCTCTATGTCTACCGGTCCTGGGGTCGGGATCTGTCCCTGGCCATCCCGGTCAGCTGCGGCCTGGCCTTTGCCTGCTGGGGAATATGGGGCACCCTGCAGTCGCTGGCAAAAGCCGGATACATCAATCCGCTCTTTGCAGCCGGATCAATCCATATTTTCGGCATTCTGCTGGGCATCATCCTGCTCATGCGGGAAGACAGCTGAGCAGACCGCCTTTTCGAGGAAAAATGAAAGAAAAAGTGGGCATTGTCGGTATTCCACCGCTGGAAATCATTAAACAGCTCCACCACAGCAAGGCCGAGATAATCGATCTGGATGAACCACAGGTCCGCGCCTCTCTTGAGCTGACTGCGGCTCATCTGCCCCGGGTTTACTGCGCTATCCTGCGAACGGTGGTGCTCAATGCCATACATCTTGAACTGGACCGGATCTACATCGATGTGGGACCGGGCAAGTGCGACTGTGCGCTCCATGTCGCCACCATCCTGAAGGACATGCTGTCCATTCCGGTTATCCCCACCCGCAACCAGGACATGGACGGGATGGGTTTTCCCCTCTGCAGAAGCCGGATGCCGCTGCCCGATAAAATGCTCGCTATTACCGGAAACGTCCGTTCCATCCACCGGGCTGATGAACACAAATATCCGCCCTGCACGCCGACCGCCGGATTCTGGGGGGTACCGCCGCGGGATTTCAACCTGCTGGCCCTCTTTCCCGATACCACCCATATCTATGGCTGGACCCGGTGCATGGAAAACAAGACGCCTGCCGATCTCAACCTTGAATCGCAGATAAACCCGGAGGTACCGACCGTCTTCTTTGCCCAGGCCTTCTGCGCTAAAACCGCTCTGGCCAGACATCTGGCCGATCGCCATCCGAGAGGTCTGTATCTGGACTGCGACGTGACCGCAGGCAGCAGTGCCCGGGCCAAGATAGAGGCCTTTTTTGAGCTTTCAGGTACAGCGGTTCCCGACAAGGAGCCCTCCTGATGCTGCTGGCTGATTTCGGAACATCCTACAGTAAAATTCTTGAAACCGATTCCGGCAACGACCCGACCATTGTCGCCACCCGGGACCTTGGGTCTGATTTCTGCGCCGATCTGGCCACCGGCCATAATGCGGCCCGGCGCAGTACAAAAAATATCAACGAACTGACCGCCCTGGCCCGGGGCGGAGAGGTGTTGATTGCGGAAGAGGATTTTGTTCTGCTGGACTGCGGCAGCCGGGATATCAAATTTATCCGTTGCCGTCGGGGCCGGGTTGTCGATATGGGCTGGAATGCGGAATGCGGTGCCTCCATGGGGTTTACCATCGAAATGCTGGCCACCTATTACCACCTGGATTATTCGCAGATTGCCATCCCGAAAACAGGTTTTTCCATAACCTGCGGTGTGCTCGGCATGAGTCACATCTTTGATGCCGTCATTTCAGGGGCCTCGGAAGCTGAGGCCGTGGCCGGATTTGTCCGCGGCATAGCCCGCAACGCCTACCGTTTTGCCGGCTCCCCTGAGCGGCTGTATCTTTCCGGCGGGCTCTGCGACAACCCCTTGTTTACCGGCAGTTTCCCCTGCAAACTCATCCCCCTGGGCCGGTTCGTCCTGCTCAAGGGACTGCTGGCCACTCTGAAATCCGAACGGAACAAGGGGTGATGAATCGGGGAAAAGTCTATACCTGCGGCCATGAACCGCTGCGGAAAAATCTCAAGAAACTGCTGGATGCAGGCGGGCTTCCAGAGCAGATCCAGGGGAGCAAAACGTAACTATTCAGGTAGGGCTGGCTAGTTCTCTGCCCCTACCTGAATAGTTACTTTTTCGCCTTCTTTCCGGTCGTCTCTTTTTTCTTTTTCCCTTTTTTCCCGGTCTTCTTTGCCGCTGCCTTCTCCTTTGTCAGCTGTTTGCATTTCTTCTTAATCAACAGCGGGCACTTGCTGCAATGCTTTCCCTTTTTCAGGTACTTTCCACAACAGCTTTTTTTGATCTTTTTCTTCTTTTTTTTACCCATAACAGACCTTCGATAATCCGGAAACACGACACGCCCCGGGGTTGCCCCCGGAGCGTGTCGGCCTGAAACGATAGCAGGTAACCGTTTAACCTACTTCTTTGCAGGCTTGTTGTTTTCCTCTTTCGGAATGTCAAGCAGTTCCACCTGAAAGATCAGCATGGAACCGGGCTCAATAACCGGTGGCGCACCGCGGTCGCCATAGGCAAGGTCAGGCGGCAGATAGATTTCATAGGTCGATCCGACATTCATCAGCTGCAGAGCTTCCTGCCAGCCGGAAATAACCTGACCGACCTTAAACACTGCCGGCTCCTTTCGCTTGTACGAGCTGTCAAACTCCTGACCGTTGAGCAAGGTCCCCTTATAATGGACCTTAACCGTATCGTTCACCGTTGGTTTCTTGCCCTTGCCCTGTTTGATCACCTTGTACTGCAGACCCGAGGCCGTTACCTTAACCCCTTTTTTCTTTTTGTTTTCGGCCAGGAATTTATCGGCCGCTTTACGATTTTCAGTGACCATGGCCACGGTTTTCTGGATCTGCTGCTGCTGCTGCCTGGCGGCAAACTTCTGTTGCACCTTCGCCGCCTCCTCAGCCGTCATCAAGGCCTTTTTGCCGGTATACGAATCAGACATACCCTGCTGCAGGACCTTCAGATCAAACTTTTCACCCAGTCCCTTGAAATACGAGCCCAGATCAAGGCCCATCGCATAACTGAGTTTCTGCTCTTCTGTTTTCAGTTCCGTGGCCTTTTCCGCTGCCAGGGCCGTACCGGTTACCAGAAATACACCTACCAGACCAATAACAATCTTTTTCATTTTTACTCCCAGGGTTGAACTATTACAAAAATAGTCATTAGTGAGTCTGTACATGAATAGTTACCAAAAGCGTAGGAACCTGTTAGAACACGAAAAGAGAGTGGAACTCAAGTATTTTTTTCAGGAATCCCATACTTCCCGAGGGATAATTCAATTAAGCGATATAAAAACAATAGGTTACGAAATAAAGTGACGAAATGCCGGTTCCGGACCCCTCGGGGTGTAACTCCGCAGAAAGTGGGTATTTTTTACACAGTTGAACCAGATCAGAGCACAACCAGAGTGATACCGGGATTGGCCCTGTTTACATCGTCATGGGCTGCCAGAGCCGGAAAACGGCGAAGCAGTTGACGACCGGCCCCTGAACGGGTGTTGAAATCCTCGCCCGCCAGCACATCATTGATACGTCCCTTGTGTTTATAATAGTGCAGTTGGCGATGCACCTCATCTTTAATGGCTCCGCCTTTACCACTTGAACCGTAGCCATGGATCAGCGTCACCACCCGGTAACCCTGACGACGAGATATTTCCAGCTCCGTATCCAGCCGCTGCAGGGCCATGGCCACAGTGGGCAGCCCTTTCTCAAGGTTGACGATTCTGTGCAGCAACCCCGATGCCTGGACAACCGGAGCCGTGGAGACCGTACCGCAGTAAGGACAGATGGTTACTCCCGGACCAAGTTCATTCCCGCACACCTCGCAGACAATCATTTCTTTATCACACCTACTCTGAAGCAGCCGGTATCCGTACACTAAAAATCGATCAGCGCCTGCGCACTTCGATGACTTCAGACATCTGCTGGAGATGCTGCTGCACTTGCCGGAGATGCTGCAGATCGGACACCTCCATCACCACATCAAAAAGGGCGACGTTTTCCGGTGTTGTGCGTGCATTCAACTCCACGATATCGGCGTCATCGGCAGAGATGACACCACTGATATCGGCCAGGATATTTCTTTTATTTTCCGACCGGATAAACAGCTCCGCCCTGTGCTGCGTTTTACTGGAGGCAGACCAGTTCACCGGCATCCAGCGCTGGGGGTCCATACTCAGCAGGTTGGGGCAATCCGCCTTGTGAATCGATATCCCGGAACCGGTTGTGATAAAGCCCATGATCTCGTCACCGGGTACCGGCTTGCAGCACTGACTCACCTTGACCAGCATGTCATCGATGCCTTCAATGTCCAGCCCCTCCTGGGAGCCCGCCCGCGCCCTGCTCTCTTCACCGCGTCTGGTTTTCTCCAGCAGTTCCGCCTGTCGCCGTTTTTCTTCCTCCTCACGGATCTCCTTGGGCTGCATGGCTTTCAGCAGCTGCTGCAGGCTGATCTTGCCGGATCCGACCTTGGCCAGCATATCGTCCAGACTGTTACAGCGCAGCTTTTTCAGCAGCAAACGGATGTGTCCGCTCTTGATCAGCTTTTTCAGGGTGATATCGTGCTTTTTCAGCTCACGTTCACAGATCTCCAGTCCGAGTCTGGTGGCCCGCTCATTCTCCTCACGCCGGAGCCAG
Source organism: Desulfobulbus sp. (assembly GCA_011051825.1). Taxonomy (GTDB): domain Bacteria; phylum Desulfobacterota; class Desulfobulbia; order Desulfobulbales; family Desulfobulbaceae; genus DRLX01. The sequence continues at coordinate 6,640 of DRKH01000302.1, read as the reverse complement.
TGACGGATCCGGGTCTTTGCCCGGCTGGTTTTGACGATCTGCAGCCAGGCCCGCTTGGGCTGCTGGTTCTTTGCCGTCAAGATCTCTACAATATCGCCATTCTGCAACTCATGCTTGAGCTGGACCAGCTGGCCGTTTACCTTGGCCCCGACACAGGAATCGCCCACCGCCGTGTGGATGGAATAGGCAAAATCAATCGGGGTTGATCCCCGTGGCAGTTCCCGAACTTCACCGGTGGGCGTCAGGGCGTAGACATCCGGATGAAACAGTTCACCCCGTACCGATTCCATGAACTCATTGGGATCCTCGACCTCCTGCAGGCTTTTGACCAGGGTCTTAAGATCACGAAACAGACGGGCATCGTTACTGGTTATCTTCTGTCCTTCCTTGTATGCCCAGTGGGCGGCAACACCTTCCTGCGCCACCCGGTCCATCTCCTCGGTTCGAATCTGAATCTCGATAAAATGGCCCTGCGGTCCGGCCACAGTGGTATGCAACGACTGGTAGTTGTTGGACTTCGGTGCACTTATAAAGTCTTTGATCCGCCCGGGCACCGGTGTCCAGTCGGCATGCACGGTACCCAGAGCCTCATAGCACTCCTTGACCGTACGGACGATAATCCGGAAGGCCACCTTGTCGTACACCCGCTCAAGGGGAATATCCTGAGCCACCAGTTTTTTGTAAATGGAATACAGATGCTTCGGACGGCCGATAATCCGCACCGGTTTTATATTGTTTTTCTTCAGCTTTTCATGCAGAATGGCTATCAGCTCATCCACATAGGCCTGGCGCTCGGCGAGTGAACTTTCAAGGTGGGTGGTCAGGTCCTTATATTCCTTTGGAAAGAGATAGGCAAAGGCATGGTCTTCAAGTTCCCGCTTCATCCAGTCAATACCAAGTCGACTGGCAAGGGGTGCATAAAGATCCATGGTCTCCCGGGCGACATGACGACGCATCTCTTCCGGCGCGGGTTCCAGGGTCACCATATCCTGCAGACGATCAGCAAGCCTGACCAGAAGAACACGGATATCAGCCCCCATGGCAAGGAACAGTTTACGAATATTCTCGGCCTGACTGGCCAACCTGGAATTATACTGAACATTGGTAATCCGGGTAGCACCATCAACAATATTGGCCACTCCGTGCCCAAAGCACTTTTCCAGTTCCGCTATAGTCGCCACGTTTTCCTTCAACACCCCATGCAGCAGACCGGCAACAATAGTCTCCCGATCCAGCTTCATGGAGGCCAGGGTGGAGGCCACCTCAAGCAGATGCTTGATATAGGGCTCTCCGCAGGCGTGTAACTTACCGGCATGTCGCTCACTGGCAAAGGCATAGGCCTCCTGCAGTAAAACAAGATCGGACGCCTGCAGGTAACTGGCGGCTATGGAATAGAGTCCATTGAAATCAGGCATGATAGATTTTTATTCCGCCTCGGAAAGGCAATTAATCGATTGATTGCCGGAGCTGTTCCAGTTCTTCACGGATCGTGGTCGCTATCTGCTTGCCGGCATCGGCAAAGGGAATCAGCGTTGTCTCCCCGGTCGCCCGCACCCGCAACTCCACCATCCCATCCTTTTCATAGACCTTGCCCACGGTGACCCGGTAGGGAATGCCTACCAGGTCGGCATCCTTGAACTTGGAACCGGGCCGCTCATCCCGATCATCGAGCAACACTTCAATACCGTTCTCCTGCAACTCTTTATACAGTTGCTCAGCCGCCGAACCGATCGCCTCGTTCTTCACACTCAGGCTCAAAACCAGCACCTGAAAAGGAGCCAGCGGCAGGGGAAAAATGATGCCGTTGTCATCGTGGTTCTGTTCAATGGCCGCCGCAACAACCCGGCTGACGCCGATACCGTAACACCCCATGACAAAAGGCTTGTCCTGCCCGTCCTTATCCTGATAGGTGGCCTTCAAGGCCTCGGAATAATTGGTGCCCAGTTTAAAGATATGGCCGACCTCAATGCCTTCGGTCAGAGAAAGGCTGCCGCCGCAGACAGGACAACCGTCTTCCGGGGTAATCTGGCGCAGATCGCCGACCAGCTCGGGGGTAAAATCACGTCCCGGATTGATCCCGGTCAGGTGCATCCCCTTTTCATTGGCACCGGCCACCGCATCCGTCATTCGCATAACCTCCTGATCGGCCACCAGCCGGATTGGAATAGCAACCGGCCCCATATAGCCCACCGGCAACTTGGTCAACTTCCAGATGGTATCATCGTCAATCGGTTCCACCTCGGCTGCACCCAGCAGGTTTTTCAGCTTGACCTCCTGGACCTGCCGATCGCCGCGGACCAGCGCGGCCACGGGTTCGCCATCGACCAGAAAGACCATGGTCTTGATGATATCGGCCGGGGTCACGCCCAGAAAGTCGGCTACCCGGTCCACCTTTTTCATGCCCGGCGTCTCCACCCGACTCAGAGCTGCCGTTCCTTCGGCGGCAGGACCGGCTTCCGCCGGGACAACCGCGGCCTTTTCCACATTGGCTGCGTAGGCGCAGGCGGAACAGATAACAAGGGTATCCTCGCCGGTATCGGCCAGGACCATGAACTCATGGGAAAAGGAACCGCCGATGGAGCCGGTGTCGGCCTCCACCGCCCGGAAAGAAAGCCCGCAGCGCCGAAAGATACGATGATAAGCCGCTTTCATAATCTCATAACTCTTGCCTGCCGCCTCATCGTCAACATCAAAGGAGTAGGCATCTTTCATCACAAACTCACGCCCGCGCATAAGCCCGAACCTGGGTCTGATCTCGTCGCGAAACTTGGTCTGTACCTGGTAGAGATTGACCGGTAGCTGACGATAGGAATGGAGCTCACGGCGGGCAATATCGGTTATCACCTCTTCATGGGTCGGTCCCAGACAGTAGTCCCGGTCATGACGATCCTTGAAGCGAAGCAGTTCAGCACCGTATTTCTGCCAGCGCCCGGATTCCTGCCAGAGATCCGCCGGCTGGACCATGGGCATAAGCAGCTCCTGGGCACCGGCCCGGTTCATCTCTTCACGAACGATGGCGGCTACTTTCTGCAGGACCATCAGGCCAAGGGGCAGATAGGTGTAGAGCCCTGAGGTCAGTTTTCGAATGCAACCGGCCCGCAGCAGGAGTTGATGGCTGATGACCTCGGCCTCGGCCGGGGTTTCCTTGGTGGTGGGTAAAAAAAATTGAGAGTAACGCATTTTTGTATTCGTTAGTATTTTTTAGTATTTTTTAATATAATTCAGATTCGGGTTGTTGGTCATTCTAGGAGTCTGTCGGACTTTAGCTTTGCCCATATTGTAACAGGTTGTTTTTCCATAATTAAAGATGTTGCTTAAGCACTAACCGTAAAAGTTAAATCTAATAATATCAACATGTTGGATCAACTACTTTTTTAAGTCCGACAGACTCCTAGAGTCTGCTCCAGCCTTTGCGCTATATTGACCGCATGCCAGGACGATTCCGGGAACGGCGCCCCGACAATACTTCTGGCAAATCCTCCCGCCCCGGTCTGACAGGAGACAACAAACTGTTCCGCCCGCGCCGGATCAGCAGGGCTCGCTTCAATCAGAGACAGCGCCAAAAGGCAGTAATATGAGTTTTCCAGAAACGACGTCGTGCCCGGAAAAAAACCAAAACCGCCATCGCCGTTCTGACAGGCCCTGAGCCAGGTAGCAATAGTCTCAACCGGCGGTAACGCATCCGGTTGCGGAACCAGCAGAAGAGAGAAAAAAACATCCTTGCAGGTGCAGCGGGCAAGGTTCAGCGGCGGGAGGTTCTCCTTGGCCTCGGCAGTTACCCGTTCAAGCTCCTGCAAATAAAAATAATTTTCATAGGTCAACTTCGTACAGGCAAACTTTTCTGTGGAAAAAACAGGCCCATCCGCAATGTTTTTTCCGATCCTGTAGATATAATATATCAGCCTGAGCGGTAAACGACTCTTTTCCTCATCATATTTCCTGCGGATAAAACCGGCCAACCGCTCTGCATCTATCCGGGAACGAAGATCTAATCCCTTGTCCAGCTGCTCCAGAATAGACAGGATATCCGTCACATAAAAGGTATCTTCTATGGTCGCCGGCAGACTCGGAGCGGTTGCGAAACCACCCTCTTCCGTATATCTCTGAAAAAGAAAGGCGATCAGTTGATCGACATTTATTCGTGCAAAAATGCCCATTTTCATCCTCTCTTCGACACGGCCAGCCTGCCGGAGGCGCAAACTTCAAGCCAATCCCTAATCCCTAATCTCTAATTCCTAATTCCTAATTCCTAATTCCTAATTCCTAATTCCTGCTCTCCTGCTCTTTCTCCATCTTCTCCAGTTCCTCCAGAAATACCGGCAGCAGTTCTTCTTCAGGCAGTTTTTTCCAGACTTCTCCCTTCTTGAAGATGATTCCCACCCCGACACCACCGGCAATGCCGATATCCGCCTCTCTGGCCTCGCCGGGCCCGTTGACCACGCAGCCCATGACTGCTACCTTAAGTGTACTTTTCATGGTCTGCAGAACCCGTTCTATCTCTTCGGCCATGGGAAAGAGATCGATTTTGGTTCGGCCGCAGGTGGGACAGGAGATCATCTCCGGTCCCCGTTCACGGATACGAAGTGAGCGCAGCAGTTCCCAACCGACCTTGATCTCTTCTTCCGGGTCCCTGGTCAGGGAGATACGAAAGGTGTCACCAATGCCTTCAAAGAGGAGAATCCCAAGGGCAACACTGGACTTGACCGTACCGGCTATCAAGCCCCCGGCTTCGGTCACCCCGATATGAAGCGGATAATCGGTTCGCTCGGAAAGCTCTCGGTATCCGGCAATGGTGGTCAGGGTATCGGAGGACTTGATGGAGATCTTGATCTCCTCAAAGCCCTGTTCCTCCAGGAGGCGAACGTTTCTGAGCGCCGAATTGATCAGGGAATCGGGTCGTTCCGGGGTTGGATAGCCGAATTCTTTGAGCAGATCCTTTTCAATGGAGCCGGAGTTGACCCCGACCCGGATCGGGACCCGGTGTACTTTGGCGGCATCCACCACCCTGGCCAGTTTGTCCGCCCCCCCGAGATTGCCGGGGTTGATACGAATCGCCTGGGCCCCATGCTCCATGGCGGCCACCGCCAGTCTGGAATCAAAATGGATATCGGCGATAAGAGGGATAGTGGTCTGCGCCCGAATTTCCGTAATTGCCCCGGCTGCGTCCAGGTCGGGTACGGCCACCCGGATGATCTCACAGCCGACCTGTTCCAACCGATGAATCTGGGCCACGGTCGCCTCAACGTCAGCGGTATCGGTATTGGTCATCGACTGGACGGCGACGGGTGCATTGCCGCCGATTGCGACCTGCCCGACTTGTATTTCCTTTGTTTTCTTTCGCTCAATCATGATGGACTCGTAAAAAGTCAAGCTACTCGTATCCGTTCACAACCTACGGTATCAACTTTTTGTGTAACTGTTCAGGAGCACCCCACGGAGTCTGCGCTCGAAGTCTGCGCTTATCTACCTCTTGCACGGTCAGGCCTGATTCACATAGGAATCACTATAGTTCACAGGCCTGACTGCACAGATATGGAGCACTCCTGAACAGTTACAGGTGGTGGTAGGGCTAGTTCTCTGCCCCTACCTGAATAGTTACCTTTTTGTTTGTGCTTGTAAGTTAATCTCAGCCTCCGAGGCCCGGACATACATGGGTGCAGCCGTAATCTGGTCAAGAAATTCTCCCCGGGCCAGGTATTCAGCGGCAAGCAACCCAATCCTTGCCGCTCTTGGACTGCTCAGGGCCGCCGGTATCAGATGAATATTGGCAATCCGGGCAAACAGTTCATGATATTCATCCACTCCCGGGCCTGCCAGGATGGAGGGTACCGAGATCTGTTTGGCCAGCGCCTCCGGACGTATTGCCCGGGCCGGGGCAACCAGTTCAGGTCGACCGCCGATTCCGGGCTGATAACAGGCCGCATAGACCTCTTGCTTCCGGGCATCGAGCAGACTCCAGAGCGGCCGGTCAATGACCGGGCAGGAGTGAGCCAGCCCATCCAGAGTCGGAATACCGACCAACGGAAGATCGGCGGCCAGAGCTATCCCCTTGGCCGCGGCCATGCCGATACGCAGACCGGTAAAAGAGCCGGGACCGAGACTGATTGCAATGCCGTTCACATCCGGCCAGCCAATCCCTGCCGCCTTCATAACCCAGTCCACGGAACTCAAAAGCTGCCGGGAATGGGTCTTCTCCGGCTGGGCAACGGCCTCGGCCAGCAGGTGGCCGTTGTTCAGGTCCCCGCGGGTCAGGGCAATACTGCCGCAGCCGGTGGCCGTCTCTATGGCGAGAATCAGGACCCCATCCACCGCTGCACAATCCTGAGAATATCATTATAAAAGACAAACAGCATCAAGGTTCCCAACAGGGCGATCCCGGCCTTCTGGCTTATCTCCATCACCCGGTCGGACAGGGGTTTTCCACGAATTCCCTCCACCGACAGAAAGACCAGGTGCCCACCGTCAAGGACCGGAATCGGCAACAGATTTAGAATACCCAGGTTCACGCTCAGCAGCCCCATGAAATAGAGCAGATTCATCCAGCCCGCTTCCAGCTGCTGACCGGCGATTTCAGCAATTCGGATCGGACCGCCGAGTTCGGAGGCCGGAACCACCCGCTCCACAATCTTCACAATTCCCA
>DRKH01000301.1 GCA_011051825.1 Desulfobulbus sp. | reverse complement strand
TTGCCATTAGAATCGCCGCTCTAGTTTGTGTCTGTCAATAAATGGGAATTTTCGTTCAAGGTAAATGAAAATTTCGGGGAGTGTGACAAAGATAAACCTGATTACCTGCAAAGCTCAGCTTTGCAAAAATCGGGGGGTTGCAAAAATCAGGGGGTAACATTGCCTGTTCATCCGGATTGTAGAACCCCATGGATTCATCAAAAACACGGAGGGTTGATAATGTTTTTTGATATTCATCGATGGTATCCCTGCATCAAGCTGAGGATAGAGGCTGACCATAAAAATGAATGCTGAAATATCAGTGATATTGCAGTCAGTTATTGCTTAACCTCATCCAGAGACCGGCTAGGGTAAATATGCTGGTGTGACTTTGAAAAAACTATTTATGGACAGACACTGTTTGTGATGGCCGGTTGAACCGGCCTGTTAAGATTACTGAACAGTGAGGTTGCTATGTCTTTCTCGAGAAGGAATTTTCTCAAATATGCCGCCTTGTCCGCCAGTGGAAGCCTACTGGCCGAGACTCCGTTTTTTGGGGCCAGGGCCAGAGCCATGGCCGAAGGCGGTAAGGCGCGCTATGTACCCACGACCTGCGAAATGTGTTTTTGGAAATGCGGTGTAATCGCCAAGGTGGTGGATGGCAAGGTTGTAAAACTGGAGGGTAATCCCCTTCATCCACAAAGTCGCGGAAAGCTTTGTGCGCGTGGTCAGGCCGGCATGGGTCTGCTCTATGATAAGGACCGGCTCAAGGTGCCGATGATCCGTTCCGGTGCCCGGGGTGAAAACCGTTACAAACAGGCGAGCTGGGACGCGGCTTTCGACTATGTGGCGGAAAAACTTACCGCCATCAAGGAAAAGTATGGTCCCGAAAGCATCGCCCTTTTTGCCCATGGATCGCCGGGCACCTATTTCGCCAATGTGGCCAGGGCGATAGGCTCGCCTAATATATCCTACCCATCTTTTTCCCAGTGTCTTGGCGCCCGCAATGTAGCCTGGGAACTGACATACGGTGAAGGCCCTCAGTCCACCTGCGAACGGACGGATATGGCCAACAGCCGGGTGATTGTGCTCTTTGGTACCCACCTGGGTGAAAATATGCATAACACCCAGAATCAGGAATTCGCCGCAGCGATCAGCAACGGAGCCAGGATCATTGCGGTCGATCCACGCTTTTCCACCGCCGCCGGAAAGGCGTCCATGTGGTTGCCCATCAAACCGGGTACGGATCTTGCCCTGCTCCTGTCCTGGACAAATATTATCATCAAAGAGGGCTGGTACGACAGGGAGTATGTGGCCAGGTACACCAACGGTTTTAAGGAATTGTCCGAAGCGGTGAAGCAGTATACCCCGGAATGGGCGGCCCGGGAAACCGAACTTCCCATGCATGACATTGTTGAGGCCGCCCGGGCCCTGGGGAAAAACGCCCCCAACGTCATGGTTCATCCCGGCCGCCATTTTTCCTGGCACGGTAATGATACCCAACGTGGTCGGGCCATGGCCATCCTGAATGCCATTCTCGGCACCTGGGGACGGCGCGGCGGTATCTGGCTGGCACCCAAGGGTAAGCTGGCCAGGTTGGAGGATCGTCCTGCCTATCCCGAACCTAAGCGCGATGCGGTGGTCTATGGCGATTATCCCTTTGCCGGCGGTGAGGGATTGACCAATACGGTCCGCGAGGCAACCATCAGCGGCAAGCCATATCCGATCAAAGCCTGGCTCGTGACCGGCACCAACCTGTTGAAAACCATGCCTGATGAGCGGCGGACCAGAAAGGCCATCGACCAGCTTGATCTCCTGGTGTCGGTGGATGTAATGCCGACCGATATGGTGATGCTGGCCGATGTCATTCTACCCGAGTGCAGTTATCTGGAGCGCCACGATGGCCTGTACAACATCACCACCAAAGAAAGCGGTATCGCCTTGCGCCAGCCGGCTGTCGAGCCTCTGTATCAGTCGAAGCCGGCCTGGTGGATCGGCAATCGGCTGTGTCGGTCTTTGAAGCTGGACGCTTACGGCGTCAAGGGAACCTGGGAGGATAGGATGCGGCGTCAAGCATCACTGTGGGGCATTGATTACAATGAACTTGCCGACAAGGGATACATTTCCATTCCAGGTTCCGCAGCTCCATACATCACCCCGACCAATCCGCCGGTCTTTAAGACCGACTCAAAAAAAATCGAGCTCTACAGCAGCGAACTGGATGATGAGGACTTTGATCCTATTCCCCGCTACAAGGCGATCGAGCAGCCACCGGCCGGCCAGTATCGTCTGCTTTATGGCCGTACCCCGGTTCACACATTTACCCGGACGGTCAACAACCAGTGGTTGTGGGAATTGTACAAGGAAAATCAGGTCTGGGTCAATGCCCGGGAGGCTGCCCGACTACAAATCAGCAATGGCGATCTGGTCCGCGTAGTTAACCAGGACGGGGTCGAGAGCGATCCTGTACGCGCCAGGGTGACGGAGCGAATCCGCCCTGACTGCGTGTATATGGTTCACGGTTTTGGTCAACATTCTCCGGCCATGACCCGGGCGTATAATCGTGGTGCCGACGACCAGCACTTGATCACCAGGTATACAGTCGATCCTATCACCGGGGTAACCGGCATGCGTGTTAACTTCGTAAAAATTGTAAGGGAGGCTTGATATGCCTAAATATGTAATGGTTATTGACCAGTCCCGCTGCATTGGCTGCATGGCCTGTGTAGTGGCCTGCAAGCGTGAAAACAACGTGCCGCCGGAGCAATTCCGCACCAGGGTTCTGGAACTCGTGGACGGTAAATTTCCCCGGTTGCGCAGCGAGATGCGGGCCGAACTGTGCAACCACTGCGACCATGCGCCCTGCGTTACGGTCTGTCCCACCGAGGCATCTTACAAGGCTGCCGACGGCACTGTCCAGATCGATCGTAGTCGGTGCGTGGGCTGCAAGGCCTGTATTGCCGCCTGTCCATACGACGCCCGCTATATCAACGAAGAGGAAGGCTATGCCGATAAGTGCTCTTTCTGCCGGGATCGGGTGCGGGAAGGAAGAAAACCGGCCTGCGTCGCTACCTGTATCGGCGGTTCACGAATTTTCGGTGACAGGGAAGATCCTGACAGCGAAGTGAGCCGGTTACTCAGGCGCAACAGCTATCGGGTTCTTAAAGCGGCGGCCGGCACCGAGCCCAATGTCTACTATATTAACCAGTATCCCCAAAAGTTGAGTTAAGGAAGAATACATTATGGAACTGACTATCACCGGCACAAATGCCATCACCTATCCATACCTGCACATCTGGGACTGGCGGGTCGCCATCTACCTCTTCCTGGGTGGTTTGGTCGGCGGAATCATGAGCATGAGCTCCATCGCCAACATTCAGCTCAGTAAGACAATATCTGATGACCAGCCTTTTTGCTGGCGGGTACCAATCCTGGCACCCGTTTTACTCTCTTTGGGAATGGGGTTCCTTTTTCTTGACCTGGACCTGAAAAAACATATGTTCTGGTTCTACCTTTCCTTGAACCCCGCCTCGCCCATGAGCTGGGGGGCCTGGATCCTGGTTTTGATCTACCCGCCTCTGCTGCTGTATGCACTGGGGGCCCTGCCGGACCATATTAAAGAAAAAATCAAACCCGGTTTCTTGAAAAATCTGGCCGACCAGATGAGACCCAGACTGCCTGCCCTGGCACGGATCAACTTTGTTTTCGGTATTCTGCTCGCCCTTTATACCGGTATCCTGTTGAGTACCTTTGTCGCTCGTCCCTTATGGAACTCCGCTATCCTGCCGGTACTGTTTCTGGTCTCCGGCATGTCCACCGGCACCGCCCTGATGATTATCATGGCTCGCCGAAGTGATGTGAAGCTGTTCTTTACCAAGATTGACATCTGGCTGATTTTTACGGAAATCCTGGTACTACTCCTTCTCTTTTATGGGCAATATGTCTCGGATGCCGCTCATCGGGCCTCCATTATGCCCTTCTTTAATGTCTCGCACCGATTTTTCCCCTATTTCATGAGCATAGTTGTGCTGGGTATATTTCTGCCGCTGGCCATCGTCTTGAAGTTCCTCGAGATGACCGGTGATCATAGTGCCGAGATTACCCCTGGAGGGAAGTTCTTGATGAATGCCAGTGCCGTGCTTGTTCTTATGGGTGGACTGGTTGTGCGTTTCGCTTTGGTTTACGCCGGACAGCTGTCCAGTTTCGCCGGTTTGATGACGAACTGACCTTTTTGTATCTCGCCACAGGGTTTGTAACCATGTGGTTTCAGCTGACCTGAACTTGTAACTGATCAGGGGTAGCCGTAGATTCGTACAAACGCGACTGGCCGCAGGTAAGCGAGCCTGCGAGACTCCGGGTAAGCGAGCCTGCGAGACTCCGGGTAAGCGAACCTGCGAGACTCCGGGCAGTACCCCTGATCACTTACACTTTTTTTGTAGCTGAGCACATACAAAGCGCAGCAAAAAAAATAGTAACTGTTCAGGAGCACCCCACGGAGTCTACGCTCGAAGTCTGCGCTTATCTACCTCTCTGCACGGTCAGGCCTGATTCACATAGGAATCACTATAGTTCACAGGCCTGACTGCACAGATATGGAGCACTCCTAAACAGTT
>DRKH01000300.1 GCA_011051825.1 Desulfobulbus sp. | reverse complement strand
GCGTGCAGACCGACAGAAAGGTGGAGAAGGCCCCGGCCCGAAGTTGTCTGGACTGCCATCCTGAAATGGGGTCAACCTTTAAGGAAGGGCATGTTCATGCACCGGTGAAAGAGGATCGTTGTGACAGCTGTCATCTGCCCCATGGGCTCATTGGCGGTCTTTTCCTCCGTGAGCAGGAGCCCGAACTCTGTTATTCCTGTCATGACGACCTGAAACCCTCTCCAGGCCGACAGTCCGTTCATCAACCCGTGGCTGCAGGAACCTGCAGCAGTTGCCATGAACCGCACAACAGTCGTTTTTCATTTCTGCTCAAGGCCCCGGCTGAAGAATCCTGTTTCCGTTGCCATGACCGTAGCCTCTTTCAGAAAAAGTTTACTCATGCCCCTCTTGCAGAGGGCTGCCGGTCCTGTCACAATCCGCATTTCTCGAAGAATGTTTCCCTGCTGAACAGTGCCCCTGATATCCTCTGTCGCTCCTGCCATCAGGTTGACGAGACATCTTTTATCAGGGCGCATAATGGCTACCCGGTCCGGAATGGTTGCCTGCAGTGTCATACGCCTCACGCCGCTGACCGGCCGATGCTGCTCAAAAAAAATGTCCATGATCCAGTGGCCAAGGGGCAGTGTGACGCCTGTCACCGTGTGGAGAAGGGGCAGGTGGTAACCAGGGCGAGGGCCGACCTCCTCTGTGTTAGCTGTCACAGGAAACCTCAAATGGACAGGACAAGTACACACCAGCCCTATCTGCAGAAAAAGTGTACGGCCTGCCATGCAGTCCATGCAAGTGATTTCAAATCGTTACTCGGCAAGTCGCCCAAGGTACTCTGCCTGGACTGCCACGATCAGGGCGTACGAAAAAAAGTTGCCCTGCAAGAAGAGGGCACCCCTGAAAAAGAGGGCGGACAGCCTGCGGATACGGTCGTTCAACAGGTACGAAGTGTTCATCAGCCGGTTGCCCAAGGAAACTGCCTGGGATGCCATAACGGGCATGATTCAAACCAGCAGTTCCTGCTCAGACGGGAGAAGAAAGCCTTGTGCACAGGTTGCCATGAGGCTGCAGTCTTCGATTCTGTGACCCGCTCTCATCCCCCGGCACAGGGCCGGACCTGTGATACCTGTCACCGGCCACACGACTCGGCCAATGTTGCACTTCTTATTGCCCCGCAGGCGAGGCTCTGTTTCGGCTGCCATAAACGGGAAGCGGATGAACGGGGCCGGCTCAGTCTGCATCGGCCCTTTGCCGACGGCAACTGTATCGGTTGTCACCAACTGCATGACCCCGGGGCTGGAGGCTTTCTCAAGCAATCGGACCGCAACGGTGCCCTCTGTCTCTCCTGTCATGAGGCTGTCCGTAAAAGCGGTGGGAATATGCAAACCCATCAGCCGGTTGTCCGGGGACGCTGCCTAAGATGCCATGCCCCCCATTCGGCTGATTTTCCCTCGGTCATCAAGCAGGATCCGGGAATGCTCTGCCTCTCCTGTCACGGAAATATCGATCAGGCAATACAACGTTCCTCGGTTCCGCATGAACCGGTCCGGCAGGGAAAATGTCTCAGCTGCCATGTTGCCCATGGATCACCCCATGATGCCCTGCTCAACAAGGGCCAACCCCTGTTATGTTTAACCTGTCATACGGAGGTGGCGCAGTTCTGGCGCAAAGGTGTGGCCCATAAACCGGCGATACACGACTGCATGCAGTGCCACACTGCCCATGGCTCCAATGTCCAGGGCATGCTCAATACCGGCAGGGGAAAGCTGTGCGGCCGCTGTCATCCGCGTACAGGGAAGGCGTTCCTGCTCAAGCATGGTAATATTCAGCCGGGGGCCGACTCCTGTATCAGTTGTCATGATGCACACGGAGGTCCGGATAAGGGGCTGTTGTATCCTGTCGGCCATGCCCCCTTTCTGGAAGGGACCTGTACACCCTGTCACGGCGGGGAGGCGAAGTGATGCGAAATTCAGTTCTCATCATGTTGTACTTGATTGCTGTTGCGCTCCTGTCGGTAGATTCGTCGCAGGCAGCCGATGTTTCCTGTTTCGGGTGCCACGATGCAGCCCGGTTTGCCGGCAAGGTGGTACATAAACCTGTTGCCGATGCCAGCTGTGATATCTGCCATAATCCCCATGTCGCCAAGTACAGGGGATTGCTCCGCAACCGGCAGGATATTCTCTGCTACTCCTGTCACCGGCAACAGAAAAAGCTCTTTTCCCGGGGCGTTGTTCATGATCCCGTTGCCCGGGGCGACTGCAGTTCCTGTCATGCCCCACATGTGGCAAGCAGAAAGGGGCTTCTCCGGGACGATCCGGCAGCGGACTGTCTTGCCTGCCATAACGAGTTGTCCAGGCAGTACCCGGTGACCCATGAGCCGTATGCAGAGGGACGGTGCATGGCCTGTCATCGTCCCCATCAGGCGGAAAATCTCCAGCTGCTGGTTGACACGGGTGACCGACTGTGCCTGTCCTGTCATGAGGCTTCCGGACTGAAAAGCGGGCATCGGGATTTTCCCGGTCCAGCCCGGGATTGTCTTTCCTGTCATAATCCCCACGGCAGTGAGCGGGCCGGATTAATCCGAAACGTTCTTCATAAACCCTTCAGCAAGGGGTGCGTCGTCTGTCACGACAAAGGATCCGCCGGCCTGGGAATGGAGAACTGCCTGAAATGTCATCCGGATGTGCGGGAACAGATGCTGGCGCCGCACAGCCACCTGGGCGGAGGCGATGGAAACAGCTGTCTGAACTGCCACTCGCCCCATGCCGGTGATGATGATACTCTGTTGAAAAGTCCGGAACGGCTGCTCTGTGCCTCCTGTCACGGGCAGACTATGGCCGGTTATCGCCGGAGTCGATATCGGCACTCAAATATACAGGACTGCAGCGGTTGCCACGAAGTACACGGCAGCCGTCATCCGGCCATGCTCAAGGGGGACGGCAACGATGTCTGCATTCAGTGTCACAAGGATCAGGGGAAATTCACCCATCCGGTGGGGCCCGGGGTGCTGGATCGTTTTACCGGCCAGATGGTGACCTGTGTCTCCTGCCATAATCCCATGGGCACGGAGTATGAATATCAGCTGGTCCGGGAAGGAAAAAAGGCCCTGTGTGTAGTCTGTCACCGGGCCTATTAGCTGGAGTGGAAACCTGAAAACCTGGAGAAGGAAAGGGATGTATAAGCCGCTGATGCAGTGTGTTGTTGTCATGTTTTCAGTCCTGCTGGTTTCGCCGGTATGGGGGCAGACGAGGCCGGAGACTGCCTCCGGCTGGGCCTGGCAACGTGTATTGAAACAGGATCGCTTTCAGGATGCCATGCAGATGCCCACCGCCGTGTTTGTCGATGCGGAAAAGGGACAGTACGATGTCGTTGATTCAGGCCGAAACCGGCTGCTTTCTTTTAACCGTCAGGGGGAACTCCTTCATATCTTCAATGCCGGTAAGGCGCTGAAGACTCCCTTTGACATGGTCAAAACCGATGCCGGTGGAATCTGGGTGGTGGAAAAGGGAAGAAATTCTCTGAGCTCAATTGATCTCAAGGCCAGAAAGGTGACCCCGGCCACCCTCTATTTTAGAGGGGCTCTGGTCTACCCCGATCGAATCGAATCCGCCTCCACCCTGCTCTACGTTTTGGACAAGGCAACCGGATCAATCATCTCCTACAGTACGGATCTTGTCGCCAAAACACGATTCTCCTGTTCCGGATGCAGGGGCGGGTTTGTTGATTTCAAGATCCACGGGACAAAGATCTGGGCCTTGGATCAGCAGGAGCAGACCGTCTACCGCTTTCGCCTGGATGGTACCCGGGAAGCAGTGATACCGCTGGGGGACAGGGTGAATTTCCCGGTTTCACTGGACATCGGTCCCTCCGGCTATATTTATATCCTGGATCGGCATGCGCGTGATGTGGCGGTGTATGATAAAAACGGTGTTTTTAAATATCGTTTTCTTGGAAAAGGGATGTCCCGGGGACAGCTGTACTATCCGGTGGAAATTCGTTTTGATCCCTGGGGCGGATTGTGTGTTGTCGATGAGGGCAATGCCAGGGTGGATATCTTTACGCGCTGACGAGGTTGGGGATTATGGGAAAAAAAACCGGGTTCATCGGGTTGTTGACAGTGACCGCATTGCTGGCTGTCCTGTCGGTTCCCTGCCCGGCGAGGGTGACGGGTGTCTGTGTAAACTGTCATACCATGCATAATTCACAGAACAACCTTACGGTGAGCGACAGCGGCAGTCCGACGCAAGCCCTGCTGATCTCCGACTGTATAGGTTGTCACACCGGGCAGAATACCGGTATCAATGAGGAACCCTATGTCAACGATACCAATCCTCCGCTGTACCGGACAACGGGTACCGAGCCGGATTCCAATACCCTTGCCGGCGGGAATTTTTACTGGGTTTCCAGCGGGCTGGATCGGATGGGCCACAATGTTGAGGGGCTTGCCGTTCCCGATGCAACCCTGACCCTTCCTCCCGGTGGTGACGGGAGCTTTGTCGGGCAGCTGCGCTGTGCCGGCAGTATGGGCTGTCACGGCAACCCGCTGGAACCGGAACAGATCCCGGCCCTGAAGGGGGGGCATCACTATAAGGATCATTCAATCTGGCAGGATGGAACCACTCTGGCAAAAAGTTATCGGTTTCTGGATACAATCCAAGGCTTTGGTGACCGGAACTATGAGTATCATCCCACGGATCAGCGTCATAACAAGTACTATGGACTTGACCGGAGTGCGGAAAGTGATCAGGCCTCGGGGAGCATCAGTTCGCTCTGCGCCCGTTGCCATAAGTATTTTCATAACGGTACTGACAGTATTGCCCCCGGCAGTACCTTCGGCAGCGGGGTGTGGATACGTCACCCGACGGATTTTGATATGTCGAATGCGACCTCTTCAACTGAATACCAGGGCTATAACGGGGGGTCTGGTACGGGCAATCCTTATTCAGTGATCTCGCCGGTGGCCACGGCTGATGTATCCACGACCTTGAATACAACCATTTATACCCGGGCGGGTGATGCCGTGGTTATGTGTCTTTCCTGTCATCGGGCCCATGGCTCACCCTATACGAGTTCTCTGCGCTGGGATTATAAGGCCTGGCCCGCAGGCGGGTACAACGGGTGCGCAGTCTGTCATACGAGCAAGGATTGATCAGCCGGAAGGCATTTTGCTATGAAAAATATTTTTTTATTTTTTCTCATTTTTCTGCTGTCCATACTGCAGGGTGCAGCGGCCCGGGCGGGTTCGTATCTCGACTCCGCACACGGTTCCGCCACCGACGGCGTTTTTCGCCCGGTGATCGGCAACAGTCCGCCTGCCGGGTTCGGCTATTCCCGCGGCAACTGCGCCCACTGTCATGAACAGCATGCCTCCTTTGCCGGTTCGGAACCCGCACCGGTTACCGGGGCCATGCCCTTTGCCCTGTTTGCCACCAACTTCGACAGCGCCCGGCAGACCGGCCCGTATGCCGAGGCCGACAGTTTCTGCTTTTACTGTCACAACGACAGCGGTTCCGTGCAGCCGGTGACCAACAATGATTTCAGTGCAGCTTTTGGCTGCGCCTCTGTGGATACAACCTCCATCATGTCGACCATGAACCAGACCTCCTACCATAACTTGAATGATATCCGGAATTTTTCCACCGGTCGATTTGCCTGGTTTAAAGGCGATTCCAGCCCCTGCGACTCCTGCCATAACCCGCACCTTGCCAAAAGAAACTGGACCGTCCCCGATGACCCGACCCTGTCGGTCATGTCCAGGCCGACGGATCATTTCAAGCTCTGGGGGACCATCGAAACCATGGGTAGCGTATACAACACCAGGTATGAACCGCCCTACTGCTCCACAGGCCTGACCGATCGGGAGCCGGGTGCCAGTTCCGATGCAATAAGCGGTAGAAATGCGACTCCGGATTATGTCGCTTTCTGTACGGATTGCCACAACACGACCGATACGATTTTCAGTACCGGTCTGGGCCGGAACCTACTGCCCATAGACTGGAGTAACACTGGTGATAAACACGGTCTGCTGCCCATGGACGGCGGCCTGGATGTCAAGCCGCCCTTTGGCACAGGTGGTGATTATGTTCTCTCCTGCCTCAACTGCCATGAACCGCATGGCTCACCCAATGTGATGTTGATCAGGCGCTGGGTGAACGGCAGTGCCCTGGATGGAACCATTGCCACCTATCAGACCCCGGACTGGAGTTATCTGTGCAAGAAGTGCCACCTGGATGATAAGGATGCTGAAGATGCGGGGCTGTACCCTCCTGCGTATAACGGCCAACCAAATATCTGGCGTTACGTTCACCATGTGAGTGCTGATGCACCGTACGGCGGTTCACTTGCAGGGGTTCAATGCAATCTCTGTCATCCTCCCGGCCCGCCCGGTCCCATCAACTGTGATAACTGCCATTATCATGGGGCGGTAATCAATATCACGGTGGGGAGTAGTGCCGGCACCTCAAGGAGGGCATTTTGATTTGTACACGCAGCCCGGCAAAGGACTTCTCCGGTGTCTTCCTGTTGGTTGTTCTGCTGGTATTTTCAGGGTGCGCGCCCCCGGGCCATTCATCCTCCGGTTCGTCTCCGGCGATGCGGTCCGGCAATGGCAGACTTTCCCTCTTTCTCAATTTAAAAGAGGCCAGAGGGCCTGATCTGGAGATGCGGATCCGCGAAATCGAACTCCTGTCCGACAGTGGCAGCTGGCAGCCGCTTACCGCCGGAGTGGTCACGGTTCGTTCCGGCACAATAGGAGATGGACAGGTATTTGTAGCCAGATCGTCTCTTGCGCCGGGATACTATCTACGCCTTCGAGTGACCCTGGCCTCCGCATCCCTGCGGCAGGCAATGGATGAACAAATCCCCCTGGTTCCGGAAACATCGGTCGTTGAGGTCGGGATTCCTGCTCCCCTGTATATTGGAAAAGGAGATTCGCGCTCGCTCTTTCTGTCCTGGGATGTTCAGGCCTCGCTTGTCGAACGGACCGGCTTTACACCTGTTTTTCAACTTGCCCCCAGGTTGAAAAATCTTATTGCCGACGTTGCCTATGTCGCCTGTCCGGATATCGACACCGTTTTCATGATTCGTACGGACAAGAACCGGGTTCTTGATTCGCTGGGCGTGGCCGGTGGCCCGACCTATCTGTTCAGGGCACCATATGTCCCGGCCGAAAATCTGTATGCCCTGACTCCTGAAGACCTGGGCGTTAAACGTATTGCCGCCGCCGCAAACAGGGTGGTGGAAACCTATCGTCTGTCCATGAGCGGTAAACCCACCCATATGGCTCTGGGACCGGCCGGCAGGCGGGCGTACCTCATTGATCGAAAACGGGGGAATATCCTGCGAATGGACCTGCAGTCAGGCAATGTTGACCTGCGGGCACGGTTGGGGTACGGACCGGTGTATATCCTCTACATGAAAAAATGGAATCTGCTGGCCGTATCTTTTTCCCTGTCCCAGACCGTGGTGCTGGTTGATCCGGAACAGCTGAGCCCGGTACGGACCATCTCGACCTCGGTCCGGCCGGAGGGGCTTGCTGTCTGGAAGGACCGATTGCTCTATATTGCGGAATCGGGTTCCAATACGGTTTTGCAGTATGATCTGGTACAGGGGCGGATAGTAAGGAGGATTCCGGTGGGGTTCAGCCCCAGGCGTATTCTGGCGCTTGACAACATGATCTATGTAACCGACTATGGGTCGAAATCCATTTCCATGCTGCGGCCCGGTCAACTGGGGGTAACAAGAGCCATCTCCCTGTCCGGTCGTCCGCTTGAGCTGGTCGATGTCCCGAATCGGAAATTGATCTATGTCGGCAATGAAGACCATCAGTCAATAACCATTATCGACCCTGTCACCATGAAGTCGCTGGGCAGCATTCAGCTCGGTGCCCGGCCGGCCGGTATTGCCGTTATGAACTGAGTTGAGCTTACCGGATAACCAGTATGCCCCGCGGCCACAACGAACGATGAAAATGTTCTGTTTCAGGTGTCTCGTTTACCCGCAGAGCGGTGTAACAAGAGCATACAACACCGCCGGAGGCGGGAAGCTTTATACCCGAAACCCGAAACGACACAGCTCCGCAATCCATTCTCGGATAAAATTATTATGTTGAATTGCATCTTCAGACAACGTTTTTCGATGACTCATATCCTGGCGGCCACCCTGTTCTGGTTGTGCCTGCTGCCTGCTGGTCAGGCTGAATCCTATACTATCCTGACGCCGGTGCCGGCGGATCCGGTCATACTCCAGGCCAGGCGGGCTGTTATCCATTTGGTTGTACAGGTGGCCGACAGCGATGAAGCCTCCGGTCTGCGGGTTCATGAACGCACGGGATCGTCAGCAACGGGCAAAGAGATTCGCCCGGTCGGAATATGGAAGAAACAACAGTCCCTGTATGTCCATTATCGGTTGAAACTGAAATCCGGGCTCAATACCTTTGTTTTTGAGCCCGGAGAAGAAAAGCTGACCATACGATACCGGCCGGTGCATACATTGACCAGTGTTGACTTTGAAGATCCGCAGGCCTTTCTCTTTCACCGCAAAAAGGTGGTTCCGACCACCTGTCTGCCCTGTCATACGGAGAAGTTGCCTGAGGATTCCGGCCTGGATGTCGCTCGGTCGGCAAAGGATCCACGGTTCAGTCCGCTTTGTTTTTCCTGTCATCGCCGCCTGATTACCAAGGAAAAATGGCTGCACGGGCCTTCGGCCAATGTGGACTGCATGGCCTGTCATACCAGGGAAGGCGAAAAAACTAAAATAACAATACCCTTTCGCAGGCGGGCGCAACTCTGTTTTGACTGCCATGTGAACAAGACCAGGCTGATGAATAAAAAATTTCTGCACGGCCCGTTTAAGTTCGGGGACTGTACGGTTTGTCACGATCCCCATGGCGATGCATATAAGTTTCAGCTGTGGGCCGATGGCCGGGCCGAGCTTTGCGTGGAATGCCATTCCGATAAGAAAAAGTCCCTGAAAAAGTCCCTGGACTTTGTCACCCATGGCATCATTGAGGGAAGCGGCTGCATTGCCTGTCATGATCCCCATGCCGAGGCCAACCCGTTCCAGTTGTATAAGCCCATCAATGAGCTCTGCGTGAGTTGTCATACTCGTCTGCAGGGGATTGACCGGGGACACCCGGTGGGCAATCATCCGCTGAAAGGGGTCAAGGACCCCCTTCGCAAGGGGAGGGAGCTCGCCTGCTCAAGCTGTCATAATCCCCATGGTTCCAAATATAGATATATCCTGATCGGAGATCCGCTTGGTGGTCGTGTCTGTGGAAAATGCCATCACTGATCCGGTACGGAAGGCGCTGCTGGTGGCCGTTGTCGCGGCCTGGCTCCTGCCGCTTGTGGTTTGCCCCGTGTACGGGGAGGAAGACAGCGGGGCGCGGAAGGTCATTGTCCGGGTGGTTACCATTCTGTCCACCGATGAACAGGGCGCCGGCCTGCGCTACCCGTCATCGGTCTACTGTGATCTCGCCATGGATGAAACCTACGTGGTGGAGGGCGGTGAGGGAAAAGTGATAGTGTATGGGCCTAATTTTTTTCCGGTAGCCTCCCTTGCCGGCGGTAGAGGTGCGGATGCGCCCAGGGGAATCTATATTGACAGTAAAAACAATCTCTATGTCTGTCAGGGAAAATCCGCTTCCCGGCCGGGCCGGGTAACAATCTACAACCCCGCCTTTTTTCCTGAACGGGAGATTACCTTTGCCGATATGCCCGAAGGCGAAAACTTTGCGCCGGGTAATCTGGTGATCGGAATGACCGGAAAGATGTATATTAGCGGTCTCAATACCAGAGGCGTTATGGTCCTTGACGATACTGGCGGCTTTTTACACTGGCTGAAGCCACAAGACCGTATCGTTGATCCCAAGGCCATCGAATCCCTTGAACAGGCGGAAGCCCTGGATCCGGAGGCCCGGCCGACCGACTCCATGGATTCGGATGAAAGCAAGACGGCAGAGGAAGAGGATGAGCTGAAAAAATTACTGCCGCCGGCCCTGCTGCCCAAAGTGCAGGCGGTGGAACCAACGGAAGAAACTGCAGTTATCGGGCCGGTTAAAATTGTTGATATCAAGCGGGACTCGACCGGGCATCTGTACCTGCTGAGTGAGGAGACCAGCAAGGTATACGTGTACAATGCAGCCGAGGAGTTTCTGTTTTCTTTTGGTCGCAAGGGCGGTTCAACCGGCAAGATGAGTCGGCCGAAAAGTCTGGTCATTGATGAGAAACGAAAGGCCGTTTTTATTGTCGACTACATGCGCCATACGATTCTCATCTATGACCTGGGCGGGCGGTTTATGTATGAGTTCGGAGGGCTCGGAAGGGCACCGGGCTGGTTTCAGTATCCAAGTGGACTTGCCCTGAACCGGGAGGGACAGCTGCTTGTGGCCGATCTCTTTAATCATCGGGTACAGGTGTTGGATGTCCAGTTTGCCTACACCTTTCCGATGTTCACGGCCCCGGAGGAGCAGGAGCCGCCGTCCGATGGAGCTACGCCGGATAAGGGGCGGGCCGAAGAACCGGTTCCCGGGGCTGGAGAGATTTTTCAGCCGCAGCCGCTGTAAGGCTGGTTCGGATTTATTAACACAGGAAGGATAATGGATTCTTGTTTCAAGATACTTGTTTCAAGATTGAT
>DRKH01000299.1 GCA_011051825.1 Desulfobulbus sp. | reverse complement strand
CATTTTCCTTCACGCTGCGGGCGAAGATAATGGCCGTATTCGCCACTCTCCGGATCGTAGCCGACATGACTGGCCTGTAAAATCATGGCATCTTCGCCGTGGGTGGAATGGGGGCCATGGCGATCAACCGCGACAATACCGCCGACCCGGCCGTGGTTAAAGGGGAAGGTGCCGAAATGTTTGGTGAGCAGAATTATCGGCAGTCCCTGGTTTTCATCGGAGCAGAAGGCCCTGGAGGGCATGATGAGCCCATGGCGGAAACCGAGATGAAGGCAGAAATTATAGAGTTTAGGTACAAATTCAGCATAGGGGATCGCCAGCCCGTCAATGAGAAAGGGGGCGGTCTTTCTAACGATGTAGGGCTCATGATATTTGTTAGGCATGACGGTCTCCTGAAGATATTGTTACAGGCAATTTACCAGAGATTAAATGAATTGCAATTCATTTTTTCGGTTGACAAACCGAATTTCTAGCAGTATTTCGTGGGTGCTTTTCTTCCATTTATTCTAAGTAGTGTGAAGTACATAAATTCGGGATGTTGACTCCGGATTCAGGTCGGAAACGTCGCTTTTCAGGGGTGAAACCGCAGGTCCGGCAGTATAAGTCGAGAGTCTTAAAAATAAAAATCGGCCGAAGAATCCTGAATTTGATATGCCGGATTTTGTCTGTGTTTAACTTCCATTCCAAGGTGGTGTAACAATGAATATTGCAAAAAAAATCTTTCCCTTTCTGAACTGGGGTCCGCTGATAAACGGCCCGAATCTCAGGGCCGACCTTATCGCAGGTATTACGGTTTCGCTGGTCCTGATTCCCCAGTCGATGGCCTATGCCCAGCTGGCCGGTCTGCCGCCGATTTACGGACTGTACGCCGCACTGTTGCCCGGCCTTGTCGGCGCCATGTGGGGTTCGTCTTTTCACCTCGCGACAGGGCCGGTTGCCATGACTTCTCTGCTGACCATGGCAACCCTGACTCCCTTTGGTATGGGAGACCCGAATTTTATCGGCTCGGATCGATATATCGAGCTGGCAATTCTGCTGGCATTTATGGTTGGGCTGGTGAGGTTGTTTATCGGCTTATTTAAACTCACCGTTATGGCGAATTTCCTGTCGCAGCCGGTTATCCGTGGCTTTATCAATGCCGGTGCCCTGATCATCGGTTCTTCCCAGGTGAGTAAAATCTTCGGTGTCCAAATGCATCGGAGTAACTTCTATCTGGCCGACATCTGGCATGTATTCACTGCAATCCCCAAGGAACTCTATGTGCCGACCTTCGGAATCGGACTCAGTTCTCTGATTATGCTCTGGGCCTTAAAGAAGTATTTGCCCAAGGTGCCTGCTGCCCTGGTGGTTGTGGCCCTGGGCTCCATCGTCGTCAAATATATGGGCTGGGCCGATCTTCATGTGGTTGACCCGAACCTGCCGGCGGCCGCGTCTGATGCCGGCCGGCGTTTTGTGGCGGTTGTCGGTTTTATTCCGCCCGGACTTCCCAAATTTGCACCGCCCCATTTTGAGCTGAACATGATGATTCATATGATCCCGGGGGCCTTTGTGGTTATGTTCATCGGCTTTATGGAATTTAACTCGGTCAATAAGGCCATTGCTCCCAAGAGCGGTCAGAAGATAGATGTAACTCAGGAAATGATCGGTCAGGGTGTTTCAGCCCTGGTCGGCAGTTTCTCCCAATGTTATCCGACCAGTGGATCTTTTTCGCGAACAGCGCTTAATTTTGCCGCCGGCGGTAAAACGGGGATGTCTTCCGTATTTGCAGCCGTCATGGTTCTGTTGACCCTGCTTTTTCTTACCCAGTTCCTGGGCTTTCTCCCCCAGGCTGTTCTGGCAGCCATCATCATTATGGCTGTTGCCGGTCTTATTGATTTTAAGGCTATGATTCATGCCACCAAGGTTGATAAATTCGACGGCATCAGTTCCTGGATAACCTTTGGCGCCTCCCTGCTTTTTGCCCCGCATATCGTCAATGGTATTCTCATTGGTGGTGCTGTGGCACTGGCCCTGCACCTCTACAAGACCATGAAACCCCATGTCCAGATTGTCAGTAATCTTGAAATCGTCTGTTCCGATGGGCATGGCGGACAGAGAAAGGTCAGGAATCCGGTAATGAGCTTCGATGGGCAGCTGTACTTTGCCAATGTCTCTTATTTTGAGGATACTGTTAACCATATTTTTGAGGAAAATCCCCAGGCGGAAAGGGTGCTGGTCGATGGCTCCGGTATAAATGAGATTGATGCCTCGGGTGAGGCCATGCTCAGAGAGCTTGTCGCCGGTTTGCGTGAACGGGGAAAAGACTTGAGCTTCATTGGCTTAAAGCCACAGATCATTGAAGTAATGAAACGGTCCGGGTTTATTCATTATATGACTGAAGATAATTTCTTCGACAGCCTTGCCGAGGCCCGGGAACGATATGGTATAACTGCTGAAGAGGGGAAGTGAAATGGCAAGGAAGCACCGGCTTGATAACTCCATGTGTCACTGACCCGGGGGGCCGGTCTGCCGCACCCATGACTATTGAAGAGTCATAGCCGCGCATTACATAGAGTCGCGGGATACCGGAGAGCGTAAACGATTGTGCGCTACTCGGGTCCCGCGACTGTTTGACAGTGGAGCGGCTGTGTGATTTGATCACAAGTATTGACGTCGCGAGTATCCATACAGGCGGCGGCACTTGATGCCGGTTGTCCCCCCGGGATTGTTTTTTTGCCTCTGCCGTTCATCATATTAAGGGAGCGTAAGCGTTCACCAGCACCCCATCTTCGTCCGATCAGACCTCCTCACATAGCGGGCTATCGGAGTCTCGTTCCTCGCTTACCTGACTCGTCGGTCT
>DRKH01000298.1 GCA_011051825.1 Desulfobulbus sp. | reverse complement strand
TTGTAACTGTTCAGGAGCACCCCACGGAGTCTACGCTCGAAGTCTGCGCTTATCTACCTCTCTGCACGGTCAGGCCTGATTCACATAGGAATCACTATAGTTCACAGGCCTGACTGCACAGATATGGAGCACTCCCAAACAGTTACAGGTGGTGGTTGGGCTAGTTCTCTGCCCCTACCTGAATAGTTACGTTCTATTTTAAAATATAACGATCGGTAATATGGATAAATTGTCTCAACTTTAATCGCAAAATTATTGTTAAGCCATTTGATTGTTTTGGCACAACTGGCAGTATCGGTTGACAATAATATCAGAGTGCGATATCCTTTTGATAAGCCATAAAATGGAAAAAGGATAGGTCGTGATCAAATCTTTCAAGTGTAGGGAAACCCAAAAAATTTGGTACAGGAAATTTTCCAAAAAACTTCCTCAAAATATTCAACTTCGAGCTAGGCGCAAGCTGATAGCGATAGATATTTCAGCATCATTAACCGACTTGCAAATTCCACCATCAAACAAACTTGAAGCGCTTTCTGGTGATCGAAAAGGATACTATAGCATTAGGGTTAATGATCAATGGCGTATTTGTTTTTTCTGGAAAAATGGTGATGCCTATGATGTTGAAATTGTAGATTATCATTAAAAATAGGAGAGTTCACAATGTCAGATAAACTTATACCGTTAGAGCATCCGGGTATTATCTTAAAAGAGGAGTTTATGGTTCCTCTTGGTATAACGGCCTATCGACTTTCCAAGGACACGGGCATCTCCAACATGGCAATAAGTGAAATCGTCCGTGGAAAAAGAGGTATTACTCCACGGGTTGCTATTCGTTTGTCAAAATATTTCGGGGCATCTGAGGGGTATTTTTCACGTTTACAACTACAATATGACCTTGATTTAATAAAAGAAAAAGAAGGAAATGAAGTTGATAAAATTCATCCATTTTCATCGGCAGCAAAAGCAGAGGTTCATGGGTTACCAAAGGGCATTTTGAAGCCAGCGAATTTATAATGAATCTTAGGGGGGGCTGCAATCCGGATGAACAAGCGATGTTATCCCTGATTTTTGAAAAGCTGAGCATTGTACGTAATCAGGAATCAAATAAGGCATCCATACGTGTTCAACAGCTTCTTTGAAATGTTTTAAGGAACTCAACCTATTGAAAACAATCAGGCTTTTATTTATTCTCTGTTTACTGGTTCCGGTGGCCGGTTGTGCCCGGCAGGGGAGTACCCTTCGTGGTCCCAAAAACGTGTCCCCGACTGTTGTGGCCGAGCCGCAGTTTGATGAAACCGATCTGGAATGCAGTTATTTTTATTTTCTCTGGGGTCGGTATGCAGAACTGACAGGCCGCTTTAATGAGGCGCTTGAGGCCTATGAAAAGGCCCTTATCTGTGATCCGTCAGCCGACTATGTCGCCCGAAAGATTCCCGTCCTGCTCCTGCGGCTGGATCGGGACCAGGAGGCCCGGGACCAGCTGCAGAAGTATGTACAGGAGCATCCTGATGCAAGCGGTGCCCGGATGCTGCTGGCCAAGATTCTGATCAAACGGCAGGACTATGATGCCGCTGTTGAACAGTATCGGATTATCCACCGACAGCACCCCGATGAAACCCGCTCGCTACTCCTTCTTGCCGAGCTGTACCTGGCCCGCGGGCAGTATGATTCCGCCCGCAAGGTTCTGCTCCAGGTTCTTGTTCTTGCTGATGACACCTATCCTGCCCATGTTTTACTTGCCCGTATTTATGCCCAGGAAAAAGAGGTTGGTGATGCCGTGCGCCATTATAAAAAGGCCCTGGCCATCAACTGGTCATCGGAGCTTGAGCTGGAGACCGGCGATCTCTATCTGCAGAATAAAAAATATGCCGAGGCCGAGGCCCTGTTTAAAAAGATTCTTGCCCGGGAAGAGAACAATGAAGAGGCGGGACTTGCCCTGGTTCAGGTGTATCTTTTACAGAAAAATGAAGCAGCTGCACTTGATGAACTCAAACGGTTGAAGAAGCAGTCCGACAACCCGGGTCGCATTGAACTTGCCATTGCCAGGGTGTATGCTCAAAACAAGCAGTACGGCAAGGCCGCAGATATCCTGCAGGATCTTGTCAAGAGGAAAAATCTTCCCCAGACCAGGTACCTGCTGGGCATTATATATTTTCAGTTAAAGGAATATGAGAAAGCCCTGACCCAGCTCCAGCATATATCCCGCGATGCAGAGGAGTATGAGGACAGTGTGTTCCTGCAGATTCGTCTGCTGCGACTGTTGAAACGACCGGAGGATGCGGTTCGTGTGCTTGAGAAGGCGCTCGCCGGCAGAGAAGTCCGCAACCTTGATCTCTATATATTGCTGGCCACGCTGTATCAGGTGCAGGGCAATGAGGCCCTCGGCGAAGGCGTTTATGAACGCGCGCTGGCATTGCACCCCGCCAACGGAGAACTGCTCTATGAATATGGGCTGTTTCTCGAACAGGCAGGCAAACAGGAGCAGGCCGTAGCCATGATGCAGAAGGTGCTGGCCCTGGAACCGGAGAATGCCGCCGCCCTTAACTATATCGGCTATACCTGGGCCGACAAGGGAGAAAATCTTGATCAGGCCTTGAAGTACATAAAACGTGCGGTCGAATTGAAGCCGGATAATGGATATATCCGTGACAGCCTGGGCTGGGTCTATTTTCAACTTGGTCATCTTGACAAGGCCCGGCAGGAGTTGGAAAAAGCCGTCACCCTGTCTTCGGGTGACCCGGCAATCCAGGAACATCTCGGAGATGTATACCTGGAAGCCGGCAAACCGCACAAGGCGCTGCAGGTCTATCGCAGGGCCCTGGACGGTTATACCAAGGAGCAGGAGAAAACGGAAATTCGTGAGAAAATTCGAGCTGTCGAAGAGCAGATATCCAGGTGACCTGAGCCTTCTCTGCACGATTTGTTGTGTTCTGGTGCTGATTCTTTCCGGCTGTGCCGGAAAACTTCCGGTTACCGTCGACCTGACCGATGCCCAGCAACAGGAGGCATCCCGCCTGTTGCAGCCGGCACGGGCCGGCAGGTGTCCGGACACTCTGGATGCCGACGTTGTTTTCAATTGGCAGGGCTACGGGCAGCATCGTATTGTCAAGGCAACGCTGCAGGCGACTCGAAAGGGTGGTTTTCGCTTGAGCGGCCTGGATCCTCTTGGCCGACCTTTTTTTATTCTGGTTACGGACGGTACTCGTTTTACCCTGGTTGATAATCTGCAGGGCAGGGGATACACCGGGTCCGTTGATTCCGCATTCTTTCGTCAATATGTTCCTGCCGGTCTGGATCCGAGCACATGTTTTTCCCTTTTTACCGCCCGGCTGCCGGCTGAAAATGTTCCCCATGTCCGCTTCGCCCGAACCAAAAAAAACAACAGCTTTTGGTTTGTCTTTAATCTTGCCGATGGAATGACCCGACAGGCCGAGCTTGATCCGGAGAGCGGGCGGGTCCGCAGACAGGTGTTGACCAATATGGAAAAGCGGATTGTCCTGGACGTTCGTTATGGCGGCTACCCGGCCCATGCTGATATCTGTGCCGTGCCGCAACGATTGACGGTGGAGGGGGAGGCTTTCAACGGATCCGTGCAGGTAACCTTGACTAAACTCTACCGGCAAACCAGGTTGCCGGAGGATATCTTTACCTTGCAGATTCCAAAGCATTTCATCGTAACGGAAGTAGAATGAGTGGGGTCCGGGGAAAAGGTCTGTTCCGCCGGAGGGGATGCGGATGGAAACCTATCAAGAACGGAGCATTTCAATGAAAAGACTGTTTTTTTTCAGCTGTATGTTTGTCCTGTTGTTCAGTCGTGTCCCGGTGCATGCCGGAGGCGG
>DRKH01000297.1 GCA_011051825.1 Desulfobulbus sp. | reverse complement strand
TTATTGTCCTTGATGTCCGCAACGACAAGGACTTCAAACGCTTTCAGGTGGAAAGCCCCTACCCGTTTACAATGCTCAACGTCTCTTATTACGACTTTATGGAAATCGAGGAGGCATCCGTTGCCCGGGTACCGAAAGGAAAAAAGATCCGTATCGTCTGCGCCAAGGAAGGGTCGGCCAAATATGTGGCCGAGATTCTCGACAAACACGGTTTCAAGGATGTCGGCTACCTGAGTGGCGGGATTAAGACCTGGGGTAACCTGCTGGTACCGAAACTGGTCAACCCCGGCATGGAATATGAACTCTATCAGTTCATCCGTCCGGGCAAGGCCTCCTGCAGTTACGGCCTGATCTCAGGTGACGAGATGATGGTCTTTGATCCCTCCAGAGCCGTGGATTTTTATGTGGATTTTGCAAAGAAGAAAGGCTGCACGATTACAAAAACCTTTGAAACCCACCTCCAGGCCGATTACATTTCCGGCAGCCGTGAAATAGCCGCCCGAACCGGAGCCGAATTTCTGGCGAATGATGGTGATTTCAAGACTTCGAAAAACACCTATACCTCGCTGGTCGACGGCAAAGACGTTCGCTTCAGCCGGAACGGCCCCCCGGTCAAGGTACTCTTCACCCCGGGTC
The DNA here is from genome assembly GCA_011051825.1 of Desulfobulbus sp. Taxonomy (GTDB): domain Bacteria; phylum Desulfobacterota; class Desulfobulbia; order Desulfobulbales; family Desulfobulbaceae; genus DRLX01. The sequence goes on along the minus strand of DRKH01000297.1, from coordinate 2,206 downwards.
ATACCCCGGGATCCACCTCCTTTATTGTCGATGATACATTCATGATCAGTGGCGACATGGTCTTTATCAGCTCAATCGGTCGTCCCGACCTGGGCGGCAAGGCCGTCGAATGGGCCGAAATGCTCTTTGATTCCATGCGGATGGTTCGCGAGCTCAAGGATGATCTTGTCATCCTGCCCGCACATTATATCAGTTGGGAGGAAGCGGACGAGCACCTGATTTTCGCCATGCGTTTTGGTCAGATCAAAGAACGAAACAAGAGCATCTACGGCATAAATACCCTGGAAGACTTCATCACCTTTATCAAGGACAACATGCGGCCCCAGCCTGAAGAATACCGCATGATTCGGCTGGCAAACGGCAATATTGAGCAGTATGACGAGGACAAGGAGGAAGAACTTGATCTCGGCAAGAATGAATGTGCGGCCTCGGCCTATGCCGCAGCAAAGGCTGCGGCCTGATTTTTTTGTTTTTATTTTTTTCCTGAACCCCTGAAATCCGATTCAGATCAACTTCTGTCATAAAAAATCTGTCATAAAAAACAGTTTCTGCATGGACCCTGACCTTTTGCGCTGGACAAGATTACGCCAGCTTTATAGAATAGAGCCAGCAAACCGGCCAGCGCCTGTCCAGAGATGAGGTTTTTTGTTCAAGGTCAAGGATGCGATAAAAATAAGCGCAGGCATCTAAGTGCTATTCCGCGCATTATTTTTTTGAGCATGACGCAGAGATTGAGCGAAAAGGCCATTTATGGGCAGGCACCGGCTATAACCATGGTGCCTCTATGGAAATATTTTGAATTCGTGAACGCCTGGTGCCACAGCTTGATCGCCTGCACCTTCAGGAATGGTGCGTGTGGTCGCCCCCTCGGGGTGATTTCCGGTTAAATAAAAAAATATTCGGCGCGGTACAAGCTGCTGTATGCATCTGCCCGTAAGACGGTTACACGATCATATAATCGTTTCCCGTCACGGAATTGGTACCCGTCACAGATTCAGCAACTATTCTCAGTCAGAGAGCACGTTATCCCAACGTCATTCCAACGGAGAGTGCATGAACATCCTGCCGTTACGTAAAGGTGCCGCTTTTCTGCAGACACTGTGGTCTGCAGCCCTCGTTCTGTTCCTGCTGATCACCACCAGCGCCGATGCCGCCCCCCTCCTGCCGGCAAGAGCTGCATCCTTGCTTGACAATGCCAGACCCCGGGTCGAAAAGGAGTTGCGGCAAAAAGGTTTTACCCTTGGCCGACCGATTTTCATCCGTATCTTCAAGATGCCCGGCACCCTGGAAGTCTGGATCAAAAAAAACAGCCGCTACCAGCTGTTTAAGGAGTATCCCATCTGCAGCTACTCGGGCTACCCCGGACCCAAACTGCAGGAAGGCGACTGGCAGAGCCCGGAGGGATTCTATTCGGTCTCTGCCCGGCGGATGAACCCGAACAGCAGCTATCACCTCTCGTTTAATATCGGTTATCCCAACGCATTTGACCGCTCCAGAAATCGGACCGGCAGCTCGATCATGGTTCATGGGGAATGTTCTTCACGGGGCTGTTTTGCCATGGGCAACAGCAGAATGGAAGAAATCTATCTCCTTGCCCAGTCCGCGCTGACCGGAGGACAGGAGCATTTTGAAGTTCATGTCTTTCCCTTCAGGCTCACCGCCCGCAACCTGTTTAAATTTCGCAGCTCGCCCTGGATCGGTTTCTGGAAAAAACTGCAGCCCGGTTATGAGGCCTTTGAACGCTACCGGCAGGTCCCCGATATTATTGTCGAGCAGGGCAATTATGTTCTCAAAAGCAGATCAATTCGGGTAGCACTGGCCGACACCGTCGACAGAGAACACAAGAAATGAGCGGGCTGGAAAAACGGTCAGCGGATCGCATACGGTTCGAGAGTCAAATCACCATCAGGACCGATGATCAAACGATTGAGGCCACTGCGGATTCGCGCAACATCAGCCTCAAGGGTATCTACCTGATACCCCGAAAAAAAATAGCTTTGGGCGCCCATTGCACGCTTGCCATTACCCTGACCGGAGAGGGAAGCCAGATGATTGTCACCATTCCGGGCAAGGTCTGCCGTCACGATGACCAGGGAATGGCCGTTGCCTTTCTCGATATGGATGTGGACAGCTTCGTCCACCTTAAAAACCTGGTCAAGCTGCATGCTGCGGAAGGGAAGATTACAGATCCTCTAATCGGTCCAGG
>DRKH01000296.1 GCA_011051825.1 Desulfobulbus sp. | reverse complement strand
ATACGGCCTGGGTACCATTGCAGTGATGGATATCAAAGTCAAAAATCAGGATGCGCTGCAGGTCATATCTGCGGCGAAGATAGCGGGCGGTGATGGCGATATTGTTGAATATACAAAATCCCATTCCGCGGCCCGGCTCTGCATGGTGACCGGGAGGACGGATCAGGGCGAATCCGTAATCAATTTCCCCGCTCAGGATACGATCGGCAAGTTCAAGGCATCCTCCGGCGGCCAGCTGGGCCGTATATAACGACAACTCCATCAGGTAGGTGTCACGATCATAGGAAAAGGGATCGGCGTTCAGGGCATGTTCACGGATCTGATCCACATAAAAGGACGAATGCACGTCCTGAATATCCTCGATGCTCGCCTCACGGGGGGAAAAGTGCATGAACCGGGAACGGTAATCAGCTGTTTCCAGCTGCCGATACAGGTGCCGAAGTCGCCTCGCATTTTCCAGTGAAGGGCGACTGACAAAATGGTCAAAGTAGCGGTTATCGAAAAGAATGCCCGGTTTTTTAGAGTTCATGGTACTGATAGATCGGTTGAGCCGCATATCCGGTTCTGGTCAGCCTGTACAGGTGACCGATTCGTTGGACCTGTTGATCTGTATAGGAAAGAGAATCGACCAGCTCAAAGCCAAGTTTACGCAGACATCGCTGCTCAATCATATTGTCGATATCAGTGTGCATCTCCACCTGTTCCATTCCACACCGGTCAAAGAGATAGCTGACCAGATATTTCTGCGCCTCCGTCCCATAGCCTTTACCCCGCTCTTCGGGCAGGGCGATTTTCAAGGCCATGGCCGCCGTCTTTTCCCTGCCGACCGGCTGCCAGTAATGGATGGTTCCGAGCATTTTTTCATCTTCACGACGAAGAATGAGAAAAACCTTTTCCCGATCATTCCAGAAGACACCGGCCTGCAGTTGCTGCCCGAGCTGATCGGTCTGCAGGTTTTCCGGACTCAGGTACTTGCCATAGGCCTCTGTGGATCGGCTCCACTCAACAAGCTGGGGCAGGTCTGGTTTGCCCATGCGCCGAAGGCACAATCTGGGGGTAAAAAGTTTATCGCCAAACAGGCTCATAATTCAGGAACAATCACTCTGGTATCTGTCGAGCGTATCTCGTCACAGGGTTTGTAGCTATGCGGTTTCATCTGCCCTGAACATGTAAGAATCAGGAGTGCAATCGATTCGTGCAGTCCCGACTGACCGATAGAGCGCCTCTATGGAGCCAACCGGCCGGCCGGGGTCTTTTCCATCCTGCCTTTTATTTTTCCGAAATGGCCGTCTGCAGTTCCGTACTCGAATCCGCCAGTTTGTTTAAGGCTTCAACCGTTCCCTGGATGGATGCATTCACCAGAACAGTTGCCTGTTTATTCTCATCCGATGTCGTCACCACCCTTTCTATTTTCTGGCCGACCTCCTGGCCGTTGCTACTGAGAATATCAGCCTTCTTGTCCAGTTCACCAATGGAACCGGAGATGGTGACAATGCCCTCGGAGATCTTGTCCATGGCCGAAAGGGCTGTTTCGATGACCTCACCGCCCTCATCGAGCATCTTCATACCGTCTTTCATTGCGCCGATGGTTTCACGTGATTCGGCCTCCACTTTTTTTACGATTTTGGCAATGTCCACCGCCGACCTGGAACTGTTTTCGGCCAGTTTCCGGATCTCATCGGCAACCACGGCAAAACCGCGACCGGCATCACCGGCCCTGGCAGCCTCAATGGCGGCATTAAAGGCCAGCAGATTCGTCTGGGAGGCAATCTCCTTGATGATATCGACAAAGCCGCCGATCTTCTCCAGCTGGCCGACCAGATTGCCGACCATGGCATTACTCTCCTGAATCGAGGTATTGATGGCCTCCATCTTTTTCCCGGCTTCAGCCCCTGCTTTTTTCCCCTCTTCCGCATCCTCAGCAACCCGGGCCGCCATTTCATTCGATTTGCTTGTTAGTTCAACCATTTCCGTAGCCGAACCCAGCATGGACTGAACGGTTTGCATGGATTCGGCCAGCAGTTGGACCTCTTTTTCAATGGCCAGATTCATACTGTCCATGCTGGTGGTGGCTTTATCCATCTTCACCAGGGAGTCGGTAACCAGATCAGCCACTTCCTGACTGGCGCCGTTGATCAGTTCCTCCACCTTTGCCTCGCGGGTCACATCCACCGTGTATTCGAGACCGCCCTTGATATTCCCCTTGGCATCCTTGACCGCTACACTGGTTACATTGATCGGGATATCTCTGCCGTTGATGTGGGCCACGGTTTGTTCGGCAATGGTCTTGTCACTCTGCATGGCCCGTTGAATGCCGCATTTATCGGTCTGACATCGGTCGGTACCAAAGAGATCATAACATTTCCGTCCGATAGCCTCTTCCACGGTCAGACCGGCAATGGCGGCACCGGCCGGATTGATATAGGTCACGGTAAAATTGGTATCAACGGCATGAATAGGGTTGGGGATGACGTTGAGATTTTCTATCTTTTCATTGGCCGCCTGCCGCTGGCCGGCCTCTTCGGTGATATCAAGAACAAACTCAAGCGCCCCCTTGATGTTGCCTTTGGCATCCTTGATCGGAGCACCGGTATACTTAATCGGAACAATCATCCCCTCCCGGGGACGGGCAATGGTTTCCTCGGAAACAACGGCATCTTCCCGCATCGCACGACCGCAGGCACACTTCTCGGTCTTGCAGTGCGGTGTCTTAAACAGATCATAACACTTCTTGCCGATGGCTTCATCCGGAGCCAGGCCGACCACGGCGGCACCGGCTGGATTAATAAAGGTGATACTGAAATCTGTATCGACAGACAGGATAGGGGTCGGGATAGCGTTCAGATTTTCTATTTTCTCTTTGGCCGCGTGCCGTTCCTTGACCTCTTCGGTCACATCCAGGATGTATTCCAGCGCGCCCTTGATGTTGCCCTTGGCATCCTTGATCGGAGAGCCGGTGTATTTGATCGGAATAATCACTCCCTCGGCAGGACGGGCAATGGT
>DRKH01000295.1 GCA_011051825.1 Desulfobulbus sp. | reverse complement strand
TTTCGGGCCGCCATCCGTCAGCGCCATATCGGCTGCTGGGTCTTCGACGAGGCCCACTGCCTGTCCAAATGGGGCCATGATTTCCGCACCGATTACCTGTACGCTGCCCGCTTTATTCGCGAATTCAACCAGGAACAAGGCGAAAAAGTACAAAAAATTCCGCCGGTCCAGTGTTTCACGGCCACGGCTAAAAAGGATGTCCGGGACGAGATTATCAACTATTTCAAGGAACAGCTGGGGTTGCACCTTACCCTGTTTGAGTCCACGGTGGAGCGGGAAAATCTCCGTTTCGAGGTCCAGGAGGTGGGCGGGGCGGGCAAGTACGGCCGGGTCCTGGAACTGCTCGAGGAACGGCTGGCCGATGGTTCCGCTATTGTCTACTGTGCCACCCGTAGAAACTGTGAACAGCTGGCCGAGTTCCTGGACCGGCAGGGGGTCCAGGCCGCGGCCTTTCATGCCGGGCTGGAGGCGCCGCTCAAACAGCATATCCAGGATAACTTTATCAATGGCGCGCTCCGGGTCATCTGTGCCACCAACGCGTTCGGCATGGGGATTGACAAGGAAAACGTGCGGCTGGTCATCCATGCCGATATTCCGGGTTCACTGGAGAACTATCTCCAGGAGGCGGGTCGAGCGGGCCGGGACCGGGATCAGGCCGATTGCGTGCTTCTGTTTGATGACCAGGACGTGGAAACCCAGTTTACCATGAATTCGCTCTCCCGTCTGAGCCGGGCGGATATCGCCCAGATACTGCGCGGGCTCAGGTCGGCCAAACGGAATCCCGAGGGTGATGTGGTGCTGACCCCGCATGAGCTGCTGCGCTCGGACCGGGTGGAGGCTTCCTTTGATCTGGATGACCGGGACGCGGCGACCAAGGTCTACACCGCGGTTTCCTGGCTTGAACGGGCCGGTTTTGTTGAGCGGAACGAAAACATGACCCGGGTTTTTCAGGGCAGGCCCGGGGTGCGGAATATGGAGGAGGGACGGCGGAAGATCGAACAGCTTGGCCTGTCCGAGGTCCAGCAACAGCGCTGGCTGGTCATCCTGGAGGCGCTGATGAATGCTGAGGCGGATGAGAGTTTTTCCGCTGATCAGCTGGCTGAACTGCTGCCGCCCCTGCCCGGCGAGGACAGCGCCGAGGCCGGGCAGCTGGTCCTGCGTACTCTGCACGATATGGCGGTTGCCGGACTGGTCCGCAAGACCACGCTGCTGTCGGCCTTTGTCCGCTACAAGGTGGCTTCCCATTCCCGGCTGCTGCTGGAGCGGATCTGCGACCTGGAGCGCGGCATGCTTGATCTCATGGAGGAGCAGGCCCCGGATGCCGGGACCGATGAATGGCAGAATCTTGGCCTGCGTCACCTCAACCAGGGGCTGCTGGACCGGGACTTCGACAATTCCAATCCGGAGAGCCTGCGCAATCTGCTGGTCGGCCTGTCCCGTGACGGCCGCGGCCTGGCCGGGAAAAAAGGCAGTCTGGATTTTCGTCAGGTCAGCCGCGATACCTATCGGGTCCGGCTGCAGCGCGACTGGAGTTCGCTGCGCAAGACCGCCCGACTGCGGGCCAATGTGGCTTTCTGCATTCTTGATACCATTCTGGCCAAAATCCCGAAAGAGATGCGGCCGTCCGCCCAGCTGCTGGTCGAGTTCTCGGCCGAGGAATTGCTGGAAGGGCTGCGTTTTGATCTCTCCCTGCAGGCGGAACTCTCCGATCCCCTGGCTGCCATGGACCGGGCGCTCATGTTTCTGCACGAGCAGCGGGTCATCACTCTGCAGCAGGGCATGGCCGTGTTCCGGCAGGCCATGACCGTCAAGGTGCTGCCGGAAAAACGGCGTTACACCAAGGGGGATTTTCAGCCCCTGTCCCGACATTACAGCGAGCGGATTTTCCAGGTCCATGTCATGCACGAGTACGCCCGCCGGGGCTCTGAAAAGATCGCCCAGGCCCTGAAGCTGGTGCTGGGGTATTTTACCATGGAGCGGGCCGAGTTTGTCCGTCGCTTCTTTCCCGGGCGCGAGGATATCCTTGAACGGGCCACCAGCCATGAATCGTTTGTCAACATTGTTGAAGAACTGCGCAACCCGGCCCAGGAATCCCTGGTCAGCGCAGAGGAAAAAAAGAATCTGCTGGTGCTGGCCGGGCCGGGCGCGGGTAAGACCCGGGTGGTGGTCCATCGCTGTGCCTACCTGCTCAGGGTCAAACGGGTGCGGGCCTCGGCCATTCTGATCCTCTGTTTCAACCGCTCCAGTGTGGCCTCGGTGCGTCGCCGTCTTCGCCTGCTGGTGGGGCGTGACAGCGTCGGGGTTGCCGTTCATACCTATCACGGTCTGGCCCTGCGCCTGAGCGGGCAGTCACCCCTGGCCATGGCGGAAAAAGAGGGAGAGCTTGATTTTTCCTCTTCCCTGCGCACGGCAACCGCGCTTCTGCGGGGTGAGCGAGAGATTCCGGGAATCGGTGAGGATGAATACCGGGAACGGCTGCTTTCGGGCTGGCGTCATATCCTGGTGGATGAATACCAGGATATTGATCAGCAGCAGTATGACCTGATTTCCGCCCTCAGCGGCCGCACCCTGGAGGCGGATGCGGGCCGTCTCACCATCATGGCGGTTGGGGATGATGACCAGAATATCTACAGCTTCCGGGGCAGCGGGGTGGAGTTTATCCGGCGCTTCCGGGACGATTATCAGGCCGAGGTCCGCTACCTGATGGAGAATTACCGTTCCAGCGGCCATATCATCGCTGCCGCCAACCGGATGATCAGCCGGGCAAAGGAACGGATGAAAACCGAGCACCCGGTGCAGGTGGATCGGGCCCGCAGGCAGGATGATCCGGGCGGCCGCTGGAGTCGTCTAGACCCCTTTGGCCGGGGCCGGGTTCACTGTCTGGAGGTGGCGGACGACGCCGGTCAGGCCGGGGCTGTGCTCAACGAACTGACCCGGCTGGCCGGTCGTGATCCCCGGTGGCAATGGAAAAACTGCGCCGTACTGGCCCGGGAATGGAGCGTGCTGTCTGCTGTACGCGGTCTCTGTGAATCAAAAAAGATTCCGGTGGATATGGTTATGGACAGTCGTCTGCTGCCGCCCCTGCACCGGATCCGGGAGTTTTTTGTCTTCATCGGCCGGTTGCGCGAAAGGGACGGCGAATTGATGACGGCCTCCGCTCTGAGGAACCTTACCCGGGAGCTGCAGGCCGGGCAGGACAATCGCTGGTGGCGTCTGTTGGATCACCTGCTTGAGGACTGGCGGGAGGAGACCGGTGACGGAGAGCTGCCGTTGTCCATGGTCCTGGAATATCTGTTTGAGAACCTGCGGGAACAGCGACGGGAACGGGTGGGTGATGATGCCCTGTTCCTGGGAACCGTGCACGCGGCCAAAGGACTGGAATTTGAGCATGTTGTTCTGCTGGACGGCGGCTGGAACCGGGCCGTCCGGCAAGGCGGTCTTGAGGAGGAACGACGCCTGTACTACGTGGGCATGACCAGGGCCCGGGAAACCCTGACCCTGGTACAGCTCGCCGCAGATCCCAATCCGTTTTCGCCGGATCTGAGCGGAGATTTTTTCCTTCGTACCGGCTGTGAACAGCAAAGCTCCCCCTCAAAGAGTCATCGGCCGCAGGAAAAGGGAAGCCGCCCCTCTGCGCAACCCGGCCATGAAAAGCATCAAGCCCGGAGGGCACAGCTCCGCTATACCATGCTGGGATTAAAAGACATTGATCTTGGCTTTGCCGGCAGGAAAACTCCCGGTCATCCCATCCATGCCGCCCTGGCCGCATTAACACCGGGCAGTCGGCTTACCGCCCGGATGCAGGGCGACAGGTTGCTGCTGTTTTCGAAAGATCGGCCGGTTGCCGCCCTGTCGAGAGCGGCTTCAGCAGGCTGGCGCGACAGGATAGAGAACATTGTTT
>DRKH01000294.1 GCA_011051825.1 Desulfobulbus sp. | reverse complement strand
TGTTTGGACCCGGGATTGGCAGAAAAGGGCATGTGGTCGGAGTCGGGGTGGAAAGTCTTGACCTGGATCCTGAAGCATTACCGGCCAGGGTGGCGGATATCGAGCTGGAGAACACAAAATATGTTCTCTGCCTGGGACGGCGTGACGCCACAAAAAACACCGCCATGCTGGTTGCCGCCTTTCAGAAGTTTCGGGCAGCCCACCCCCAAACCCGACTGGAGCTTATCCTTGCCGGTCCGGGAGAAGAGCGGTTCGGTCTTTCGGTGCCCGGCGTCCATGATCTGGGCCTGGTCTCTGAAGTGGACAAGGAAGCGCTGCTTTCCAACTGCAGAGCCCTGTTTCAGCCCAGTCGCAATGAGAGTTATTCCAGGGTGATCATGGAGGCTTGGTTTTACAATCGTCCGGTGGCGGCCCATGGCGCTTGTCTGGCAACGGCAATGGCGGTTGAGGCGGCCGGGGGCGGCTGGCTGGCCCGGAGTCCTGAGGACTGGGCCGGGCTTTTTTACCGGCTGGAGCAGGCGGAAGAGGGGCAGCTGCTGGAACTGGGGAAAAAGGGCAGGGAATACGCCCGCAGGTATGCGGAATGGGATGCGGTCATTGACCGCTACGAGGAAGTTCTTGGTCTGAAGGCTGCTGAAGAAACAGGCAGGACAAACCGACGACCGACAGCCCTGAGGACCATCCATCAGCTGACGCCGGGTTTTGCCTATGGCGATGCGATCAGTAATCAGGCTATCATGATCCGGGGTCTGCTCAGGGACATGGGCTATCGTTCGGAGATCTTCACCGAACATCTCGACCCCCTGATGACCCATGAGGCCCGCCTGTTCAAGGACGGCAAGGGAATTAAAGGCGATGCCGGGCTGATCTATCACCATTCCATCGGCTCCGGTCTGACCGATTTTGTCATCAACCATCCGGGGGCCAAGGGTCTTATCTATCATAATGTCACCCCGCCGGACCTGGTTCGCGATGCCGATCCGGAACTGGCAAAGATACTTGAGCAGGGACTGCGTGATCTCGGCCGCCTGGCACCCTATTTTCCCGTCAGTGCCGGTGATTCCCATTTTAACAGTCAAGACCTGGAAGAAAACGGATTTTCAAACCCCTTTGTTCTGCCCATCTTTGTTGCCCCGGAAAAATGGAATATTCAGGCCGATCCCAATATGATGCTGCGGCTCCAGGACGGCAGGGACAATATTCTCTTTGTCGGCCGGCTGGTCGCCAATAAATGTCAGCATGACCTGATTGAGGCCTTTAGTGCCTATCGTTCCATGTACGGGAACTGTCGTCTGATCCTGGTCGGGGGCTTTATCGAAGAGGAGAGCTATTACCGGAAGTTGATGGAACTGGTCCGAAAGCGGGGCCTGGAGGGCGATGTCCTCTTTGCCGGTAAGGTCCCGGATTCCACCCTCCATGCCTGTTACCGTTGTGCCCATTTGTATTGGTCCATGAGTGAACATGAAGGGTTCGGGGTGCCGCTGATTGAGGCCATGTGGTTTGACGTCCCGGTTCTGGCCTTTAAGAGTTCCGCAGTCCCGGAAACCATGGGCGAAGGCGGCCTGCTCTTTACCGATAAGCAGGACTTCAGACAGCTGGCCGCCGTGGCCAGGCTCCTTATCCATGATCCGGAGGTGAAAAATACAATCATCTCCGGTCAGCACAAGCGGAGAAATGATTTTCTGCCCGAGGCCATCGGGCCGCAACTTGAGGCGCTTGTTCGAAAGATGAATGGCTGATAAACTTGATTCCTCCCATTTATCCGGATCGTCCTTGTCCGGGTCCGGCGGCTCCGGATCGTTTACTGTTGGAGGTACTGAATATCTGAACGGGAAGTGGTGGGAGGTTCCGGCCGTCTGTCTATTGATGCTGGTGCTTGCCATCATTTCAACCTACCCGTTGATTCTCCATTTCGATACCGCAATCCCCTATGCGCCGTTCGGCGGGGCCAGGGCCTGGAACCGGTCCGGCGATCAGGTCCAGCTCATGTACTGGTTCTGGCTGGTCAAGGAAAACTTCCTGGGGGCCATACCCTTTGACTCAAATCCCTTTGAGTTCAACATGCCCGTTCCCCATCCGACCTCGGGGCTTAATACCATCCCTCTTGCCTTTTTCTACATGCTGTTCAGCCCGCTGGGCGATGTGGCTGCCTATAACTGCACTATTTTTTCTTCCTATGTCCTGGCCGGCCTCTTCATGTATCTCCTGGTACGGGAGTATTGCGGCAGCCGGACCGGAGCTCTGCTGGCTGCCCTGATTTTCACCTTTGCTCCCAGTCGCATCAACGGTTTTACCGCCGGTCACGGCTATGGCTTCTTGTTTTTCTGTTATCCCTTTATTCTCTATTTTCTGGAAAAGGGAATCCGCTCGAAAAAGATCCGCTACGGAATTGTATCTTCCATTGGTTTGATCTTTCTTTCGATGCTTGAACCCCATCTTATCTATTATATCTGCGTCTTCTTAGGTCTATACATTCCTTTTCGTGTTCTCATCCTGTTTCCCCTGTGCCGGGAAAATAGTGCCGGGTGCCCGCAATCGGTTATTCAATGGGAGGATGCCTTGCCGGAACGGCGCTCCCTGCTGCTGATCTGGGGCGCAGGCGTGTCGATGGTGGTCTATACCCAGGTTTTTTTGACCTGTGGTGACCAGCCGTTTTTTACCCCGGTTTTCTGGTGGATTATAGCCCTGTACCCGCTGATCCTCCTGTTATCCTCCCTCTGTTTTGCGGCCCTCTCTCAGCGGCTGGCACCACTCTCTTTTCGCGCCGGCCTTGCCGTGGAGGCGGGTTCGCTGCTGCCGTTGTTTGTATTTCTCCCCCTTGCATTGCAGGCCTGCAGTGAGAATCCGATTGCAACCGGAGTGCTGGTGGCCGGGGCCCTGATTGCTGTCTTTGCCATGAAAATATGGCTGTTGCGTTCAGCACTGCCTTCCATGGTGAGCGTGCTGGCACATGGGATCCGGGCAAGAAAGAGGGCAATCTATCCAATGCTGCCCCTGGTTTTTTCCATGGGCGGGATTGTCTTCTGGATTGCATCAAGCAAAATAAAGAGCGTTGCATCCACCATTGCCGGCGGCGGCAGAAGTCTGGAAGATGTCGGTTTGTACTCGGCCCGTCTTTCGGACCTGTTTTCGTCGATCAGCTCGGTCTACATCGGGGTCGTCCCTGCCGTACTTGCCGGGGGGCTGTTGCTCTTTGTGTTGTGGACTGTTGCCTTTGCCCGCAGGCGGGAGAAGTTTACCGGTGAGGCGGAAATACTTCGTCTTTTCTACCTGGTCGTGGCCTTCTGCTGTCTTCTGCTGGCCCTTGGGCTGGCCTTTGGCAAGGCTTCACTCTATATCTTGTTTTACCATTATTTTCCCTTCTTCAATTACCCCCGGGTCTCTGACCGGATAATTACCCTTTCCCTGTTTGCACTGGCGATTGTGGCCGGTTTTGTGGTTAGGAGCCTGCAGCGGCGTTGTCACAGTCGTATGACGGTGACAGCTGTTACTCTGGCTGTATTGATAGCTGCCGGCCTGCAGCTTAAAGAGTATAATATTCTCAAACCCATGGGGATAAACATTCTGGATAAAGGGCAGGATATTTATTCCTATGTTCAGAAGAATATCGGCGATGGATTGCTGCTGGAAATTCCTCTATGGCCCGGAGATTCCCATCAGTCGTCGCTCTATCAACATTACATTATGCTCGACAGGGTGCCCCGGGTGAACGGTTGCAGTCCCATGGTCTTGAAAGAGTATATTGACACGGTCTTTGAACCCCTGGCCCCTATTAATCAGGGCAGACTGGACCGGAAACAATATGAACTCCTGCGACGGATGGGAGTGCGGTATATTACCGTTCATGACAACCGGGATGTATTCCTGCAGAAAGTCAGTCCTTTTAAGCCGATAACAACAGTCAGGCGGTTGAAAAATTCTCCGTATCTGGACTTTGTCGATATCGACAACACGATGTATTTCAAGAACTTTGCAAAGAAAAACGACCGGCTCTATCTCTTTCGGGTGAAGGACAGGGTGAGTGACAACAAGAAAAGCGAACCGGCCTGGTATGAAATGCCGTATTTTTATGACGTCCATTGGCGTCTTCATCACCAGACCGGAAGTATTGTCAAAGATGAGGAAACCGGCAGAATGGTTTTCCAGGCAACGGCCGGCCGGGATAAACCCGGTTTTCTGGTCTATGGTCCCTATGACATCTACTCACCCGGTGACTACCGTTGTTATTTCACCATTTATACTGATCCCGACACCACGGGTACCGTTGCCCGTCTGGAGGTGTCCAAGGTAACGGAAAATGGTGAAACGGTTGTTCTGGCCCGGAGAGAACTGCAGGGAAAAGCCGGAACCGGAATGTACCGAAAGCTGTATCTTGATTTTTCGATAACGGAAAATACCAAGTTGGAGTTTCGCGTTTTCTATTACGGAAAAGGGCGGGTCCGGGTTGAAAAAATAGTGGTCAACAAGATCGGTCACGATGCGCCCTTATATGCCCTGGAAGCGGAAACCATGGTCGGCGATACCGGGCAGCTGGTCTTTGTCGATGGTGCATCAAATGGCAAGGTTGTTGAGGCTGTCGTAGGAAAAAGTAAAAAGGGGGACATGGTCTACGGTCCCAACAGGATCTACCCCAAGGGGAAGTATA
>DRKH01000293.1 GCA_011051825.1 Desulfobulbus sp. | reverse complement strand
TTTGCCGGATGGGCGGATCAGATGGTGGGCACCAATGTCGAGATTGCCGGACAGCTGAACCGTGCGGTCCGCGCCCTGGAGGATGCTCAGCAGGCCCTGGAAAAGGCCCTGGAAAAGGCCCTGGAAAAGGCCCTGGATATGGCTGGTGGCCCAGGTGATGAGGACGACCATTCACATTCGCACGGCCATCATGGCCACGGCCATCACCATCATCACTAACGTAAGAGCTCACAGGCACACCTGCTGCGGACGATCGGCAAGCCTTATGTAGCACTAGTACACGGCGGCTTGCCGCCCGGAGTCTGCGCTCGAAGTCTGCGCTTATCTACCTGTACACATCAGGCGCACCCTGTGACCTCTTACATTTCTTCCTTGATATGACATTAGGTTGACGACCCTGTGATCAGTTACTCACTAACGGATTGCAAAGTATGGATCCTTCCTGAAAAAACGTAAGCGATCAGGGCGCGGCATCTTCGTTGTGCCTGCCGCGCCGAGACATGCCGCTTTATTCACGGCCGGTAAATAAGGACCAGCGCTTTGCGCCCGGATCATAGATGTATTTGAGCTCCAGGCGCGACGGGCTTCCTTGACTCCGTTCAATGCAGGTCATGGTAAATAAGAGCTTGCGGCCTATTTTTTTGTCAAACACTACATTGGGGTGCTCAAGCTTGGAGCCGGCAAAGGAAGGGTAATTCTGAATAAATATCTGCTGGTAATTTTCCTTTAGATAGTTGATTTTATCCTGCAGATCAAGTTGGGTCTGCGTTTCAGCAATCTGTTCTCTGATGTTTTGCGTAAGTTTGTGCAGGCTTTTATCGCTTCGGAATGCACTTGTCCGGATGAGTTCCAGTATCTTATTGTAATGGGTGAGGATTTCCTCGAGAGAACCTTCTTTTTTTGCCCGGACAGCATTGCTCTGTTCCTGTGCTATCTGCATCATGAGCAGGGTTTTTGCTATCTTGGCATAGGATTCATCGGTTCCGGGGCCGAATCCTTGTTTTTCCGTTTTCAGGAGATGCAGTGCAGCCTGATACTGCTTGATACTGCTGGCCCAGTCACGACGTTCATATGCCTCCCGGGCAAGGGTCAACATCTGATAGAGGCGTGAGTTGAGCAGCAGCCGGTTCAATTCCGCTCTTTCCTTCATCGACACTGCGGTCGGGTTTGCATCAATAAGCTGCTGGGCATGTTCGAGCATGGTGATGGTTTCCTGCCACTGTGCCCCTGTAAATGCCTGTCTGGATTGATCGAGTTCGTGTCTGAATGTGGCGGCTGTCAGCCGTTTTGTTATATCCCGGGCCTCTTCGGGATCAGAGAGTGTCCGGGAAATCTCAAGTGCGCGACGATAGGTTTCGGCCGCATTTTCCCACTCTTTTTCATCCTCGGCCTTTTTGGCCGTTGCCAGCGCTTCTTCGAAACGCAGGTTGTTGAGGGTCGCGGTCAGCTGTCGGGCCTGGGCAGCCAGTTCATTCTTACGGGCAAATCGAATTGCCTCCTGATAGGCTTCCAGCGATTTTCTGATTTTACCCTGTTTTACCAGTGCCTCTGCAGATTCGGTCAGGGTCTGTAACTCGTCTATTTTTTTCTTCATGGCAAAAGGGATATAGGCGCCATGGTAGCGGGTATTCCCCAGAAGCCCCTGCTGAAAGTCAGCGGAGTTGAGCAGGGCTGTTACCTTTGAGGACAAGGCGTCGCCGGAAGAGGTCAGCAGCTTGAGGTCCGGCAGACTTCGGAGAATCGACTCTCCTTCGGCCTGGGCATCGTCAAACTGTTTATTGGCTGTCAGGGCCTGCACTTTTTGCCAGTCGGTCAGGCATTGATCGAGCAGCTTCCTGTCCTGGAGGTAGAGGAGGCCGGCACCAGCAAGGATGACTCCGATGAGGCCGAGAACCAGGACCAGCTTCAGCGGGAAAGAGGATTTCTTTGCGATGCTGATTTTTTTACTCTTTTGTTTGGGCGGTGGAGGCTCGCTTGTGTCCTGACCGGCCGTTTTTTCAGCGGGTTCCGGTTCTTGCTCAAGGGAAAAATTGTCAGCCAGGGACTGGGACTGCAGCACCCGGTTGCGCAAAGTATCCAGGCCGGGGGTGTCGGCGGCAATGGCCTCAATTTCTTCTAAAACATGGGCAGCCTCCTCAAGCTGTCCATGGTCTTCATACTGTTCCGCCTTTTTAAACAACTTGTCGCTTTGTTTAAGGGCGGTGGCAATGGCCTGTTCGAGTTCCTCCCGGTCAGGGAGACTGACTGACTGTGGAATCTCCGACAGCGTTTTGCTGGCGGTAAAGACGTTTTTTTGCTCAATCTGCAGACGCAGCATATCGATGAGGCTTTCATCCACCTCCGGTTCCGTGCCGAAAATATCATCGTCGTCAAGCCCCAGGGAGGAGAAGGTGTCTTCATCGAGGGTGTCGAATCGTTCATCATCGGAATCATCAATGTCGGCTATCTGCAGGACATCCAGCGGCAGGGAATCTCGATGCTGATCATACCAGTCGGCAGCTTCCTGATTAAAGGGGGCGTCGCTGCTGTAGAGATTGCCGCAGATCATCTCGCCTATGGTGAGTACCAGATCCGAGAGATTCGGTTTTTCCTGCCATTGATCGGCTATGCGTATAGCTGCCGGGTCAATGTCCGGATGAAAAATATGGGTGAGCGGTTTGACGGTAGGAGGAAAATGAGGATAGCCGAAGGGAAGGGTTATTCGTACTCGATGAAGATTAGCGGTCGCAACAGTACCGTCGGGATTACGAACATAACCCTTGAGATGATATTCTATTTCATAGTTGTCGGGAGGCTGTCCTTCAACTTGGGAAATCTGAATACTTGGATAGAGCTCAAGTGTTTCTTTCAGCTGTTCGTAATCGTTTGCGTGCTGGTCGGAATCTGTGGCCATATTGTAAACCTGTAATGAGAAGATCAAATGGTTGTTGAACCGCAGATCGGCGAATCATTTTCGGGAATGTTATGGAAATTCCATACGTACTGCCCATTCTGCATATTTGTTATTCTATAATATTCTCGTGGTGGAATACAAGCCGATTTCTTATTAAAGATAGATAATACCGGCCGGTTGTCGTAATTATTCCATAGAATGAGTAGGTGCTGCATCTCCCCGGAAACACACGGGCAAAAATCCAATTGAGTATGGGCTCGTTCCCGTGTACAGTAGAAGAACACTCAGCGGGCTCCTTCCTGAGCAGCAGGTCGTTCTTCTCTTTGTTGCGTGCCCCTAACATTATATTGTATTTACATGGCCAATTTTTCTGCAGCTTTTGATATCATTGATGAGCGCGGCTGTCCTTTTTACAATCAGGACGACCGGATGTTGTTAACCGACAAGGCTGTAGTCCTGCCGGTGGGGCGTCCGTCCTGCCTGATTCTGGTCCGAGCCATTACCGAATTATTGTTTCAACTTATTCCCGCGGCGGTCAGCGACTTTTCCGAGTACAGGGATACGGTTTTTACCTGCGGTGGCTGTACCGGCCTGATTAAATTTCAACTCGGGGAATTGCCGAAGGGGCTGGGAGAAGATGAGGGCGACCCGGTCATCAGTGGTCGTATAGATGCTATCCTGCCGGCTGAATTACTGCAGGTCTTTCATATGCACCAGAAAACCGGGAGGTTGCTGCTTGATATGGAAGGCGGAACCGCTCGAGTGACATTCCGTGAAGGCGCAATGATTGCGGCGCGATATGAGGAACTGGATAACCAGGAGGCCATTTATGCCATGCTCTCGCAGCGCAATGGTTTTTTTCGATTCTTACCCGGGCTGCCGGAATCCATGGTGAAATCTCGTGAAATTGGTGATTTCATGATGATCTTAATGGAAGGGCTCAAACGGATGGATGAAGATGAGCCCTGAGTAAGGGATAGACATTAAATAACCTGAACATCTCGCATCGTAACTGATCACGGGGTTGATAACGCATTGTTTTCGCAACCCCTTAATTGTAACTCGTCTCCACTGCACTCCGCTTATCTGTGCAGGCGCGCCAGTTCGCTGTAGACCGTCTATGCGGGCTGGAGCTGGATGCATTGGCGCTCTGCTGAAGAAAGAGGCATCAGCCCCGAATCGTACAACAAGAACAAGGCCTCAGGCGCGGCCTTTTATATCTTCAAAATCATTTTCATCGGTTGAGCTCGCTGCAATGGTCAGGAGCCAGCACCTGTCCGGTTGCTGCCGGATTTCCAGTTTTCTTCGTTCAGATATCCGGTAGGAGGATTCGTCCAGATCAAAGAATCCTGCATCTATACCGAAAAAGCCATCCTCAATGTGGGCTATAGTGTGGAGAATTTTTGACTGGTAGCCCTGGGGCAGATCCAGCAGATCTGTAAGAGTTGTGTAGCCGTCGGCCTCCAGTTCCGCCACCAGTTTCTGCAGCCGGTTGCGGTTTTTCAGCAGGGCCTCATCCAGCAGGGGCCGGAACGACTCGGAGCGTGCCGAGCATGAACGCTCTCGAATGATCTTGATGTTGTTGTAGTGCACCAACTGGGTTGTTTTAAAGAAATGAAATGCTCGCTTTGAACAGGCCTCCAGGCTTTCTCCACTGATAAGCAGTGTATGGCAGACGTGGAGATTCACAGGCTCCCCTCCCGGGTCTGAAAAGGTGGCAGTTTGGCAATGCTCATGAAATTTTCAACATGGTAATCGGCGGCCAGCGCAGGATTTTTAAAGGCAATAAGCGGTACGCCGACACCGGCGCTGTGCTCGCGGTCCACATCGGAGTCGCCGATATAGATTGCCTCATCAGGCTGCAGCTTAAAATGTTCAAGTATCATGAACAGGCCGTCCGGGGCGGGTTTCGGCCGGGGAGCAGTCAGGGCGGTAACAACCATTTCAAACCGGGACCGGAGGTCGAACATATCCAGAACCATATCCATGGTCGTCGTTCGATTGGTCGAGATAGCGGTATGGTAGCGGGGTTTGATCAGCTCAAGAAAGTCGATCAGGTCCGGTTCCATATGCATGTGGCTGAGGAACGGGCCATAGTCGAGCCCCGCCCGGTAGCGGTCAACGGCCTCGGCTGAGACCTGCGGGTGTTGGCGGAAAATATGCGCTACGGAGTCGTTGACATTGTGAACATGCACAAAGTCGACCTCGTCCTCGTTCATGGGCGGGCAGCCGAAGGTCTCAAGGAGGTGGTTGTAGTAGGCCCGGTTAGCTCCTTTTGAGTTGAACATGACCCCGTCACAGTCAAATATTACCAGTTTCAACATTTTTTTTAATTTCGGCCTTGGTGCGAGGAAAGGTATTCCTTTCAGGGTAAGTGTTCAGGGGCACCGTATCTTCGCACGGTCGCGACTGCACACATAGAGGGGCTATAGCGGCCAGTCGCGCCTGCACGAATCTACGGCACCCCTGATCACTTACAGGTTTAAGGTAGTTGAAAACACATAGTTACAAATCCTGTGACCAGTTACCTTTCAGGCTGCTCCGTAAATTTCTCTGTTGAGTTGATCGAAAAAGACTTCCATGAACCGGTGACGTTCTTCAGCAATCCTGCTGCCGGCAGGGGTCAGTAACTGGTTGCGGACCCGGGACATTTTGACCTGAAATTCCCGGTAGGCCGTATCTTGATCGGAATAGGACTCTGTTGCCTCCGGGTCCA
>DRKH01000292.1 GCA_011051825.1 Desulfobulbus sp. | reverse complement strand
GGATGTTGTCCGGCGCAACTTGAAAAACGACGGTCTTTTTCTGCTGCATACCATCGGCAGTCTTTTCACCAGCCGTTCCACAGACCCATGGATTGAGAAATACATCTTTCCTCACTCCCATATTCCATCAATCTGTCAGATAGCCAAGGCCGCTGAACCGGACTGGATCATTGAAGACTTGCATAATTTTGGTACCGATTATGATAAAACCCTCATGTGCTGGTTTGAAAATTTTGACAGCTCATGGCCTGAACTGCAGGAACGCTATGGACAGCGATTTTATCGCATGTGGAAGTACTATCTGCTCGTCTGTGCCGGTTCGTTCCGGGCTCGTAAAAATCAGCTGTGGCAGATTGTTTGTTCACCAGGTGGAGGATGGGGCGACTATATTGCCGTACGCTGAGCCGTAGCTGGAAGCAATATTTTATAGAGTAGTACCTGATTACGTATAAAGCTCAGCTTTTCACAACTCAGGGATAACATCGCTTGTTCTTCCGGATTGCAGGGCCCTGTAAATTCATCATTAATTCAGTGGGTTCGTAATGCCCTCCGGTATTCAGCGATGGTATCCCTTGCATTCGGTTGAGGATTGTGGGTAATCAGATAGTAGTATGTTGCAGGCACAAAAATCCCTCAGGGAAAAGATGGCTTGTTTTGTTTTTGCATTTTTTTTTGCATTCTACCTGACCAATCATAAAAACTGCGCGTCAGACCAAGCAGGAGAGACCCATGAAGAAAAAGGAATACAGGCAGACCCTGTATGAACTCCAGGTGCAGCTGGTGAAATTCCAGAAGCATGTTATAGAAAACAACCTGCAGGTCTGCGTTCTCTTTGAAGGCCGCGACACCGCGGGCAAAGATGGGACTATCAAACGATTTATCGAACATCTCAGCCCCCGGGAGGCACGCAACGTTGCTCTGGGCAAGCCTTCGGACAGTGATAAAATTTCCTGGTATTTCCAACGCTATGTTCCCCACCTGCCCAAGGGCCGGGAGATAGTCTTTTTCAACCGTTCCTGGTACAATCGGGCCGGAGTAGAACGGGTGATGCAGTTCTGCAGCAAGGAGGAATACAGGATGTTCATAACCGAGGTGGCCAGTTTCGAACAGATGCTCACCCACTCCGGAATCCTTTTTTTTAAATATTACCTGGACATTTCCCGGAAAGAGCAGAAAAACAGGCTGCAGGCAAGAAAAGATGCCCCCCTCAAACAATGGAAGCTCAGCCCCATAGATGCGCAGGCCCAGAAATACTGGCAGGCCTATTCAAAGGCACGAGACACCATGTTTGAAAAGACCTCCTATGCCTTTGCCCCCTGGTATGTCATCCATACCGATGACAAGAAAACGGCACGCATCAATGCCATCAAGCATTTTCTCGCCCATGTTGATTATCCGGGAAAAAAGGACAAACTGCTCATCCATGACCGGAAAGTAATCTGCACTGTTGATCCGATCTGCTATACAAAGGGAATGATCGCACCATGAATCTACCATCCGATGTACTACATTTTATTATCACCACGGTTCTGGGTTTTTTAAGTGGACTTGAGGTTAAAAGTTACCGGCAGCAATACCATCCGGAATCAACAACCTATTTCTTTGGTACCGTCAGGACGACCACCTTTCTCGCCCTTCTTGGTTTTGCACTCTATATGATTGATCCACGGCATCTGGTCGTCTATACCGCCGGATTGCTCTCTTTTACTGCTATTTTTGCTCTTTTCTACGCCCAGCGACTGCGGGATCAAAAAACCAGCATTCTGCTGTATGTGATTTCCCTGGTAGTGTACACCTACGGTCCGCTTACCATCCTCTATCCCCTCTGGCTGCCGGCCCTGCTGTTTGTCCTGATCGTTTTTCTCCTCAATGCCAGGACAACAATCAGCGCCCTCTCGACCAAGGTCAATGCCCGGGAACTGGAAACCCTGGGGAAGATGATTCTGCTGTCAGCCGTTATCCTGCCTTTACTGCCCAACACCAATGCCATTCCACATATTCCGTTATCACCTTTTAAAATATGGCTGGCCGTGGTCGTGATTTCAGCCATTTCCTATGGCGGTTATATTTCTCAGAAGTACCTCTTCCCCGGCAAAGGCATTTTTTTAACCGGCCTGATCGGCGGCACCTATTCATCAACAGCCACCACGGTGGTCCTTGCCAAAAAAGCGCGGGAAGAAAAAACCGACGCCATGATGACCGCCTCAATCCTTGCGGCAACTGCGGTTATGTATCTCCGCCTGATCATCGTCGCCTTTGTCTTCAATCAGAGCATAGCACAAAGCGTTCTTGTCCCGTTTCTTCTTTTTGCCGCCGCCGGTTTTATCGTCGCCTTTTTTTATTACAGACTCGGCAATAAAACCGCCGACACCCTTCCGGTTTCAGGTGACAACCCTCTGGAACTGGGAACAGCCTTCATATTTGCTGCTCTTTTTGTCATCATGATCATGCTGACCCATGCGGTGACAAAATATTATGGCGTCGGCGGCCTGAAAGTTTTTTCTTTCCTGGCCGGCTTTACCGATATAGACCCCTTTATTCTTTCCCTGCTTACAGGAAAATATACCGTGAGTCATCAGGAGATATTCGCA
Source organism: Desulfobulbus sp. (assembly GCA_011051825.1). Taxonomy (GTDB): domain Bacteria; phylum Desulfobacterota; class Desulfobulbia; order Desulfobulbales; family Desulfobulbaceae; genus DRLX01. The sequence goes on along the minus strand of DRKH01000292.1, from coordinate 1,103 downwards.
GCCATTTTAATTTCAGCCGGCAGCAATAATATCCTCAAGGCCGCCTATGCTCTCTGGTTCGGAGGCTGGGACAAAACAAAACAGGCCTTCCTCTGGCTGACCGTGCTTGGCGCCGGAACCATCGCCGTCGGCCTCACCGGACCATTTTTTTAATTTTCCGGTAACTGTTCAGAGGTGGTGCAGCCGGCCGGTTACAATCTCTACATTTATTCTGTTCAACTCCTTGCTATTCCAGATGATCAGAGATAGTCGTTGACGTCGGTTCCATTGCCCGGTACTTTTCAGATGAAGCGGTAATCAAAGCAATTGCCGTCCAAGACGCCGACCGCCGCGGTCGGCGACCGATGTCGGTTCACCCGGTGCGGGGGCCGGAGTTATGGGATCATATCTCGTTGAACGTTCGGTATTTATCGACTGGATTTGCAGACTGGCCCGGCATGAGAAGGTCTACTTTCCCCTTCCGGTCTCCAAGAGCAGTTTCCGCTTTTCCCGGGTCCGCAGCCGCAGTCGTCTTGCCCTGGAGGATTTTGACGACCCCAGGCAGGCAAAACCGTTTCGCGCCAGCGCCTGTATCCCGCCGCCGGTACGATTGCTCGCCCCTGACAACGAGTTACTCTTCACCTTCCGCCGGGATTCCACAGGCGACTGCCACCCCACCCCTGTCCTGGACCATGACCGCCGCATCCTGGCCGGTGTCCGTCCCTGCGACCTCAAGGCCATTGCCCTCATGGACCGTTTCCAGGGTGACGGCATAGCTGACCCCTATTACCTGGCCCGGCGCGGGAACACCCTGCTCATCGGCCACGACTGTCTCCAGCCCTGCGATGAATACTGCTTCTGCGAGGCCGCGGGCTCGCTCAGCTGGCGCCAGGGAGCGGATATTTTCCTCACGCCGCAGCCGCAGGCCCGCCTGCTGGTGGAACCGCTCACCGACCAGGGGGCGGCCCTCCTGGCCGACGCCGGTTTTCCTGCCTGCAGCGATGTGCAGGCATGCAGGGCCCGGGCCGCGGCCCGGCGGCCCACCCCCTTTGCCAGGCAGTTCAAGGCCCCGCTGGCCCGGGTGATGCACGCCGTGGCCGAAAGCTGGCAATCACCTGTCTGGG
>DRKH01000291.1 GCA_011051825.1 Desulfobulbus sp. | reverse complement strand
GGTAGGGGCAGAGAACTAGCCCAACCACCACCTGTAACTGTTTAGGAGTGCTCCATATCTGTGCAGTCAGGCCTGTGAACTATAGTGATTCCTATGTGAATCAGGCCTGACCGTGCAGAGATGGGGTGCTCCTGAACAGTTACCTACAAATAATCATATAGCCACCAGGGCGAAATCGAATCAACCCCTGTATTTAATCCCGGGTTTCTTTCGCAGACGGATGGCCTTGGGCGTAATCTCCACCAGCTCGTCATCGTTAATGTATGATATGCAATCTTCAAGGCTCATGTCAACCGGCGGGGTCAAAACAACCGCCTCATCCGATCCCGAGGCCCGCATGTTGGTCAGTTTCTTGCCCTTGGCCGGGTTGACGATCAGGTCGGCCGGGCGGCAGTTCTCACCGATAACCTGCCCTTTGTACAGCTCTTCGCCGGCCCGGACAAACAGTTTACCACGATCCTGGAGATTGAACAGGGCATAGGCGACACTGGTACAGGTCTCCTTGACGATCATCGCCCCGTTGGAGCGGTTGGTAATCTCACCGGCATACGGTCCCCATTCGGCAAAGACATAATTCATAACCCCCATGCCGCGGGTATCGGTCATGAATTCGGAACGATAACCGAGCAGGCCGCGGGTCGGCACCTTGAACTTCATCCTGGTCATCTGATTTTCGACCTGCATGTCTTCCAGGACCCCTTTCAGCTTGCCGAGTTTTTCAATCACAACTCCCTGATACTGTTCGTCGACATCGATGGTGAGTTCCTCATAGGGCTCAACCTTGACCCCGTCTTGCTCACGCATAAGGACATGGGGCCGGGTCACCTGAAACTCATATCCCTCCCGGCGCATTTTTTCGATCAAAATAGAGAGATGCAGCTCACCACGTCCGGAAACCTGAAAGCCGACCCCCTGGGTGAGCGGCTCTACCCGCAGGGCCACGTCGGCCAGGGTTTCCCGGTTGAGCCGTTCTTCCAGGTGACGGGAGGTGACAAATTTACCATCCTGACCGGCAAAAGGCGAATCATTGGGAATAAAATGCATGGAGATGGTCGGTGGATCAATCTCGATCAACGGCAGGGGACGGGGATCATCGGCATCGGTAAAGGTCACCCCCACCGTTACGTCATCCATGCCGGCCACGGCAACGATGTCACCGGTGGAGGCATGCTCCGCAGGCACCTGCTGGTCGCCCTCAAAGAGAAAAATTTTATTGATCCGGACCGGTTTAACGCTGCCGTCGCGGCGGGCGACAACGACGTTATCGTTGATATTGAGCTGGCCGTTCACCAGCTTACCGATACCGAGACGACCCAGGTAGGGCGAATAATCAATGGTATTGATCTGCAGCTGCAGAGGAGCCTCAGGATCGCCTACCGGCGGCGGCACATGGTTGATGATCATCTCGCTGATCAGCTCCATACCCTCACCCGGAACCGGAGTTTCAGCATGGTCAGCCACCATATAGCCCTCCTTGGCCGAGCCGTAGACCACGGGAAAGTCCAGTGATTCATCCGGTGCGTCAAGTCGTCCCAGCAGGTCGAACACCTGATCAACCGCCCAGTCGCAACGGGCAGCGGGTTTGTCTATCTTGTTGACCACAACCAGAATAGGCAGGTTTGCGGCCAGGGCCTTCTTGACCACGAAAAAGGTCTGCGGCATCGGCCCTTCCTGGGCATCCACCAGCAGAACAACACCGTCGGCCATGCGGAGAACCCGCTCAACCTGACCACCGAAATCGGCATGGCCGGGGGTATCGATGATGTTAATCCGGTAATCCTTATAAAGGTAAGAGCCATTTTTTGAGGCAATGGTAATTCCTCGTTCCCGCTCCAGATCCATGGAATCCATCAATCGTTCCGCTACCTGCTGATTATCGCGAAACATGCCGCTCTGGCGAAACATCTGATCTACAAGGGTGGTCTTTCCATGGTCAACGTGGGCAATGATGGCCACGTTACGAATCTTTTCCTGCTTCATATCCTTCCTGAGCCCCATTTCTCAGGGGCATTTTTTAAATTAGTCTTCCATCGAGTAAAAAAGGGCAGACTGTACAGAAAAAAGCACAAAAAGACAAGGAGATTAGCAGATTTTTCCCATTATTCGGTTGAACGGGTGAAAACCCATTCCTTTTCCATTGAAAGATCCGGACAATACGTATAGCCACTATGGGAAAAGTTTTTCAGCATTTCCGGGTCGGTTACCCGCCGACGAATGATAAAATCCACCATCATCCCCCGGGCCCGCTTGGCATGAATGGCAATAACCCGGGGCCGGTTATTTTTTATTTCCTTAAACGAAATCTTCACCACCGGGCAATGCAGGCCCTCCGGCTGCAGGGCCTTGAAATATTCATCAGAGGCCAGATTGATCAGCAGCGGATTATCCTGCCCCTCAAGAGCATTTCGAAGCTGACCGGTAATCAGATCCCCCCAGAAGCCGTACAGGTTTTTGCCCCGGTCAGTGGCAAGCCTGGTCGCCATTTCCAAGCGGTAAGGCTGGATGAGATCAAGCGGCCTGAGCACTCCGTAGAGCCCGGAAAGAATTCGGAGATGTTTCTGGGCAAAGAAAAAATCCTCCCCACGGTAGTCATCAACGGCAATGGTGCTGAACTGATCGCCGCGAAAGACCAGCAGGGCCTGGCGGGCATTGTCCGGGCTAAAGGGGAGACTGAATTTTTGATAGCGCTTAAACGTCAACGCCGCAAGCTTTGGGCTCATCTGCATCAATTCGGCCAGTTCATCCTCGCTCATTGCGGAGAGTTGCCGGACCAGCCGTTCGCTTTGTGCAAGCAATGCGGGCCGGGAATATTTTTCTACAGTCCGACCCTCCAGCTGCTGGGTCTTTGAAGGTGAGATAATCAGGAGC
>DRKH01000290.1 GCA_011051825.1 Desulfobulbus sp. | reverse complement strand
TTTTTTTCGTCCGGAGGGCCGGACTCCTACGATTTCTTCTGTATTTATTGTTTGAAGTCTATGCTTTTCCGGTCCAGCCATGCTCGTTCCTCAGGGCGTGTTGAGAAAAGTCCGGAGGGTTACAAAAATGGGGCAGGGTCGCCCTGGCCTTCACGCAGGACTTCAGGCTGATCACTGAGAAGGGAGATAATGGTTGACGGGTTCGGATAGACCTCACCGCCATCCAGGATCAGGTCGACCCGGTTGTCGAAGAGTTCTGCAACGTCAAAACCGTCCAGGACCAGGTCTTGGTGGTCTTCAGTGATGGCGCTGGTGTTGAGAACCGGGTTACCGAGTTCTTCAATGATAGCCAGGCAGATGGGGTTATCCGGTACCCGGATACCCACGGTTTTCTGCTTGGTGAGCATGATCTTCGGGACCAGTTTGGTGCCCGGCAGAACAAAGGTATAGGGACCCGGGAGATTCTTGCGCATCAGGCGGTAGGCGGTATTGCTGACGTGGCTGTATTCGCTGATATTTTTCAGGCAGGAACACATGAAGGAAAACGGTTTGTGTTTGGGCCTGTTTTTAATCTGATGGACCCTTTTTACCGCTTTCTGTTGAAAGATGTCGCAGCCGATTCCGTACATGGTATCGGTGGGATAGGCAATGACACCGCCTTTTTTCAGCACCGCAACCGCTTGACTGATGAGCCGGGGTTGCGGATTAAATGGGTTTATCTCAACACGTTTTGCCATGGGCGAATCTCTTCTGCTGAAGATCGTGATTTGTAACCGTTCACCGGGATTTTATGCTTGCAAAACCGATAATAAAGCAGGATAGCCTGAGAAAAGCCAGTGAAATTTCATCGGGATTGGTCGGGAAGGCTGCTGTCTCCTGCCATGTTGTCTGTTGTCCGGTCCGTATACGGATATTCGGTCCAGGTGTTCAGTGTTTATTTTTTTAAGTGGACATGCTACATTATAATCTAAGAATAATTACTAGTCAAATTCTCTAAGGAGAGCATATGTTTTCCCAGGATATACCCCCCGCCTATACCTTTGATGACGTCCTTCTGGTTCCCTCTTCCTCCGAGGTGTTGCCGTCGGAGGTCTCTCTTAAAACCCGCCTGACCCGTTCCATTGCCCTGAATGCACCGTTGATTTCAGCGGCAATGGATACCGTAACCGAGCATCGGACAGCCATTGCCATGGCCAGGGAAGGTGGCATCGGCATCATTCACAAGAACATGAGTGTCGGCAGCCAGGCCCGCGAAGTTGAACGGGTTAAAAAATCCGAGTCCGGAATGATCATTGATCCGGTCACCGTCACCGAGGTCCAGAGTGTTGCCGATGTCCAGGCAATTATGAAAAACTATAAAATTTCCGGATTGCCTGTTTTGCGCGGTGACAAACTGGTGGGTATCGTCACCAACCGGGATCTGCGTTTTGTCTCCGATGATGATCTGCATGTTAAAGACGTGATGACCAGTAAGAATCTGGTCACCGTTCGCGAGGGGATTGATCTTGAACATTGCAAGGCCCTGCTCCATGAACATCGCATTGAAAAATTGCTGGTAGTGGACGATAGCGGCAACCTCAGAGGCCTGATCACCATTAAGGATATTGAAAAGATAAAAAAATATCCGCTGGCGGCCAAGGACAGCGTCGGCCGGTTGCTTGCCGGTGCGGCTATCGGGGTTGGCCCGGAAATGGAAGAGCGGACCGACGCCCTGGTCACCGCCGGTGTGGATGTGGTAGTGCTTGATTCCGCCCATGGGCACTCGGCCGGTATCCTTAAGGCCGTTGCCGCCCTGCGTTCCACTTTTCCGGATCTGGCTATTATTGCCGGCAATGTGGCCACGGCCGAAGGAACGGCGGCCCTGATCAAGGCCGGGGCCGATACGGTCAAGGTCGGGGTCGGCCCGGGATCCATCTGTACGACCCGGATCGTCGCCGGTGTCGGCGTACCGCAGCTGACCGCTTTGAAAAGTTGTACCGAAGAGGCGCAAAAGACCAATACGCCGATCATTGCCGACGGTGGCATAAAATTTTCCGGTGATCTGTGCAAGGCCATCGGCATCGGTGCCGACACGGTTATGATCGGCTCTCTCTTTGCCGGAACCGATGAAACCCCGGGTGAGAGCTTTCTGTATCAGGGCCGCAAGTACAAGGGCTACCGCGGCATGGGTTCCCTGGGGGCCATGAAAAAAGGCTCCAGCGACCGCTATTTTCAGAAAATGGAAAGTGAAGCGTCCAAGCTGGTACCGGAAGGTATTGAGGGCAAGGTCCCCTATCGTGGGCCGATTTCTGAAATGATCTACCAGCTGCTTGGCGGCCTTCGTTCCGGTATGGGTTATACCGGAGCGGCTACCATTGAAGAACTCCATAAACGGGCCAGATTCGTCCGTATCTCACCGGCAGGCCTGCGTGAGTCTCATGTCCACGATGTTATCATCACCCGTGAGGCACCCAACTACCGTACCGAAGGTCTGTAAATATCAGGGATCAGGAGGCAGGAATTTACGGTTGGAAAAGCCCTGTCCTCCTCTAATCCCTGATCCCTAATCCCTAATCTCTACCCCCTGAACTATCATGGCTACCCATAACGAAAAAATTATTATCCTTGATTTCGGTTCCCAGACCACCCAGCTCATCGCCCGTCGCATCCGCGAGCAGAAGGTCTATTCGGAGATTCATCCATACACCCTTGCCCTTGATAAACTCAAGGCCATGCAGCCTTCGGGCATCGTGCTCTCCGGTGGCCCGGCCAGCGTCTACGATGAGGATGCGCCCATTTCCGATCCGGGCATCTTTGAACTCGGGGTGCCGATACTCGGTATCTGTTACGGGGCCCAGCTGATGATACAGCAGTTGGGCGGTCGGGTGGAAAAGGCGGAAAAACGTGAGTTCGGCAAAGCTGAGCTCAATATTGAGTACACGGCAGGCCTTTTTGCCGGAATGGAAACCGCGCCCAGTCATTACCAGGTCTGGATGAGTCACGGTGACCGGATTGAGGAACTGCCCCCTGGCTTTGCGGTGACCGCCAACAGTGCGCACTCTCCCTTTGCCGCCCTTCGCCATGAGGATAAACCCTTTGTTGCGGTCCAGTTTCATCCCGAGGTCGCCCATACCCTGATCGGCAACGATGTGCTGCGAAATTTCATCTTCGGCATCTGCGGCTGTCATCCCAGCTGGACCATGCACTCGTTCATTGATGCGACGGTGGCGCAAATAAAGGAGCGGGTCGGCGAAGGCAGGGTACTCTGTGCGCTTTCCGGCGGGGTGGATTCCTCGGTGACGGCTGCTCTTGTCCACAGGGCTATCGGTGACCAGTTGACCTGTATCTATGTCAATAACGGCCTGATGCGGACCGGGGAATCGGAAAGCGTACTCCGCTTTTTCCGTCAGAAAACGGATCTTCAGGTTATTGATATCGATGCAACCAGCTTTTTCCTGGATGAACTTGCCGGGATTAAAGATCCCGAGGAGAAACGCAAGCGCATCGGCTACGGTTTTATCAAGATTTTTGAAGAGGAGGCCAACAAACTCGGTGATGTAAAATTCCTGGCCCAGGGGACCCTGTATCCCGATGTTATTGAATCGGTGGTTTTTCGGGGCAAGGCGCCGATCAAATCCCATCATAACGTCGGCGGCCTGCCCGAGCGCATGCAGCTTGAGCTGATTGAACCGCTTAGAGAGCTGTTCAAAGACGAGGTCCGTGAGCTTGGGCTGGAGCTGGGCATGCCCGAGGAGGCCATCTTCCGCCAGCCCTTCCCCGGACCCGGGCTGGGCATCCGGATCATGGGCGAGGTGACGGCCCAGCGGCTCAATATCCTCAGGAAATCCGATGTGATTGTCCTGGAAGAGATGAAGAGTTCAGGCTGGTACCGGAAAGTCTGGCAGTCCTTTGCCGTTCTGCTGCCGATTCAGACCGTCGGGGTCATGGGTGACGGCCGGACCTACGAGCATGTGATTGCCATCAGGTCGGTGGACAGCAGGGATGCCATGACCGCTGACTGGTCCCAGCTGCCCTATGAGCTGCTTGGCCGTATCTCAAGTCGAATTATCAACGAGGTTCGCGGGGTCAACCGGGTGGTCTATGATATTTCCTCTAAACCCCCCTCCACCATTGAGTGGGAATAGATATAGGAATTAGGGATTGGGGAGTAGGGATTAGGGATGCGGAGCGGTTTTTTCGTTGTCCGGGACTGTTCATTGTACCCTGAGAATACCATATGTTAAAGACCGGAATTTATGTAGACGCCGAAAACATCAAGATGAGCGGTGGCTACGGCATGCGCTATGACGTACTGGTTGATCTGGCCAACAGCGGTCAATCGGTGATGCTGCGGGCAAACTGCTATCTGGCCGAAGATCGGGAACGAACCAGGACCGACCCTGAACACCGGCAGAAGGTCTATTCGTACCACGATATTCTGCGCCAGTGCGGGTTCAAGCTCATAAAAAAATATGTCCGACGCTATACGGATGAGGACGGCAATGTAACCACCAAGGCCAATGCCGATATGGACCTTGCCATCGATGCCCTGCTGCAGGCCCGGAACCTTGACCGGGTCGTCCTGCTGACCGGGGACGGCGATTTTATCCGGCTGGTCATCGCCCTGCAGAACATGGGCTGCCGGGTGGAGGTCATCGGCTTTCACAACGTGAGTCATGAGTTGCGGGAAACCGCTGATGCCTATCTGTCGGGTTTCCTTATTCCCGGTTTACTGCCCATTGCCGGTAATGGCTACCAGAGCGATGAGCAGTGGCAGCGGGGCACGGTTGTCAACTTCAACCCTGACCGGGGTTTTGGTTTTTTCAGATATTACAAGATGACAGCAAGTGGTATTGAAACGGACAGCGTCTTTTTTCATCTGTCTAAATCCACCTTGGATAACGACCATTATTTCCAGGACAGCTTCCGTATTTTTGAGTTTCGGATTGTTGAAAATCCGGCAAACGACAACCGGCCCGAGGCCTGGGATATTCGTCTGGTTCGTGAAGCATAACTGAGGTTCAAACAGGTATGTGGAAAGTCACTGTTGATAAAAAAAAGTGTACCGGTTGCGGTGAATGCATTGAATCCTGTCCCGGTGAGGTGTATGAGCTGGTGGACGGCAAGGCCGAGCCGGTCAACGTAGACGAGTGTCACGGCTGTCATACCTGTGAGGCGGTCTGCGATGAGGAGGCCTGTTCGGTCGACGAGGAATGACCGACGAACGCTTTCAGCGCGGGCGGGCCAGCAGATAGATCGGATGATAGCTCAGACGGACACCCTGCTCTGTTCGGAAGCGATCTTGATATAGACGGGTGAACTCCTGTAACCGAACCCTGTTCCAGCCCGGTCCGGCCAGGGCATTGACGCCGGTCTGCCTGAGGTGTTGAAGAACCGCGCCCGGGTCGACAAAATGAAGCCTTTCCATGGTCTCGGCTGCCGCCGAAACTTTAAAATGTTGCTGATCCAGCAGCTCCGCCAATTGTTCAAGAGAAGGATATTCCAGTCCTGTGTCGGTCAACGCCCTGATTTCCTGGAGATTGTCCGGACCGTACATGGCAAAGGCCAACAGGCCGTCCGGCTGCAGGTGGCGGTGTAGTTTTGCAAAAAAAGCGGCCAGGTCATGAAGCCAGTGGAAGGTGGAGGATGAGATAATCAGTTGGTACCGGCCCGGCAGAGGAATGGCTTCAATATC
>DRKH01000289.1 GCA_011051825.1 Desulfobulbus sp. | reverse complement strand
TCCGGGATCTTCCGGGGCAACCAGCAGGCCGGTCCGACCATCATGGAGGATCTCAGGCAGAGCGGAGACCGTTGTCCCCACCGCCGGCAGCCCCATGGCCAGACTCTCCACCAGCACATTGGGGATGCCGTCCCGATCACCGCTTGCAGCCACCCGGCACCCGAGAACAAAGAGATCGGCCCGCTCAAACTCCCGCACCACCTCCCGGTGGGTTCGGGTCCCGAGAAAACGGCAATGGTCCTGCAAGCCCAGACAGAAAAGCTGGGCCATGACCTGATCCTTGTCGTCCCCGTCACCGATCAGGGTATACTCAAAGTCCACCCCGGAATTTTTTAGTCGGGCCAGGGCATCCAGGATGGTTGTCAGTCCCTTTTTTTCCGTCAACCGGGCCACGCTGAGTATCCGGTACGGGGGGCTTGGTGCTCTGCGTTGCTCAGGAAATCGAAACAGTTTGAGATCAATTCCGTGATATACGCAATGGATTTTTGTGCTGGTTGCTCCGGCCAGTTCCTGGAGATATTTTTTATTATACCGGGTACAGGTGACCACCAGAGAGGCGAGATCGATCTTTTCTTTAAGCTGGGCAGGATTTGAAGTGTACACATCCTTGGCATGGGCGGTAAAGCTGAACTGCAGGCCGCTGAGCATGCTGGTAAACAGGGCAACCGATGAAGGAGAATGGGCAAAATGGGCGTGAAGGTGAACAACTTCAGGGCAACGCGGCAGCAGACGACCGGCCAGGTATCCGGCCTGAAGCAGGTGTTTGAGAGTACCCAGGTTTCGGGTTCGATTAAAACGCTCACTTGCCCTGGCAAGGGCGGCAAGAAATTTTCCGGGTCGGCGAACCGCCAGCATGGCCGTGGGAAAAAAGAGCCGCGGAAAATCTTCAAACAGCTCAGTGGGCAGATAATCCACCCGGGCCCGGATGCAATCAATGACGGCATGGGAAAAACTTTCCCGGGGATGACGCATGGAGAAAATATGGACCGGAATCCCCAGCTGTTCCAGGCGATAGATCTCATTGGCGATAAAGGTTTCGGATATCCGCGGGTATCCTTTCAGGATCATTCCCAGGGTGGGCAACGAAGGGGCGGCAGCGGATGAAGTATCAGACATGAATTTCAGAAATATGGTTTAAGGCTCAGGGTACCTGTTGCCGGGAAAGCTATCTGACCAGGGTATGGACACTGACGATATCCACGTTTTTCAGCAGTCGCTCCCGACAACGGGTCAGGGCCTTAAGAGTCGCCTGATTAGGGTGGCCGATACCGATGGCCCAGCCGTTTTTCCTGGCCAGTGCAACCAGCTGCTCAAGCTGACGGCATATCTTATCCTGCTCCCGCACGTTATCGAGAAACACGTGGCGACGGGCGGTGGGAATGCCCATTTTACCGGCCTCATCAAGTCCTGTTGACTGGGCCGTGGTATAGGAATCAATAAAAAAAAGCCCGCGCTCCTTGAGCACACTCAAGACCTCGTGCATGGCCGCTCGATTCTCGGTAAACCGGGAACCCATATGATTGTTGGAGCCGATGGCATGGGGAACCGCTGCCAGGTTGTCGGCCACGGTTTTCCTGATCTCCCGGGGAGTGAATTTCAGATACAGGGCACCGGGCCCCGGATCCCAGGCCGAATCACGGGCCTCCATCGGCATGTGCACCAGAATATCACGTCCCTGCTGCCAGGCCTGGTCTTCCTGCTCCAGGGTGAACGGGGCTCTGGGCAAAAAAGAAAAAGTCAGGTTCATGTCCAGGGCCAGCAGGCTGTTGCCTATTTTCTGATGATAGCCCATATCATCAATAATTATGGCAATCCTTGGTTTTTTGTCCACCGGCACCGGTTTGGTCTCACAGGGGGCGGCATCTTCCCGGCCGTCAAGTCTGGCATCATGGGGCTGGGGCAGGTCCGGTTCTTCAAAAACGATTTTCTGCTGCTGTTCCTTGTTCTCAGCGGCAGGGGCAGGGGCAGGCTCTTTGACCGTCGCCGTCTCCTCTTTTGACGGGGAACGGCAGGAGGACACCCCCGCCAACAGCAGCAACAGGAGGCAACAGAAAACAGGACGGATGAATACTTTCTTGCTGCGCATCTATTTGTTCCTTACCAGTATGTACTCTGCAATGGCAGCCAACAGCGCATAGGTTTCTTCCTCTTCGGCTGAAGCAAACACCTGCAGGGCGGCCACTGCCTCCCGGACAAGTTCTTCTGCAGTTTGCCGGGCCCGCTGAAATCCGCCCAGCCGCTCAAGCAGGTCATAGAGGCGGTCGCAGGTACCACTCCTTGTTCTGTCTCCGGAGAATAACGCCTTCAGTTCGCGGCGTTCTTCAGTGCCGGCCTGCTCCATGGCGGCAATAACCGGCAGGGTAACCTTGCCCTCGATAAAGTCATTGCCCACCTTCTTGCCGGTCTGCTGTTGATTGCCGAGGTAGTCCAGCAGGTCATCCACCACCTGAAAGGCGGCACCAACCTTTTCGCCATACCTGTTCATGGCCTGCTGCTGTCCTAAATCACCGCCTGCAAACAGTGCACCGATGGTACAGGTTGAGGCTATCAGGCTTCCGGTCTTACGGGCAATAACCGCGAAATACTCCTGCTCGCCAATCCCGGCATCCCCGACATAGCGCAGCTGAAGAAATTCACCATCAACCATGGCCCCGGTTGCCCGACAGAAGATATCCAACCCTTCCGAGCCGGTCAGACGGCCGACCAGATGCATGGAACGGGCATGGAGCCAGTCTCCGGCCAGAATGGCCGCAGCCATCCCGTACTTCCGGCCCACCGCCTCCCGGCCCCGGCGATTGCGGGCATGATCTATCACATCATCGTGGATCAGGGTGGCCACGTGCAGATACTCAAACGCGGCAGCCAACAGGTAGACATCGGCGTCCCGGCGCCCGCAGATCGAAGAGGACAAAACCGCCAGCAGAGGCCGGATTCGCTTACCGCCGCCGAAAAGGCCATACTCCAGGACCTCGACAAGTAATGGGTCACAGCCGTGCAGAGCGGATGCAAGATCACTGCGCATGGCCTCTTCCACCCGGTCTGCAACCTGTGCCGCAACTGCACGTAAACGGGTCTGTCTATCTTCGCTGATCGCGTTCATCTTCCTTCTCAAAAAAAGTTACGACATCCTCCAGAGTCCGGACAAGAGGACTCGGCGGCAGACTGTTCCGGAAACGCCGTCCATAGCCTTTGCTGAACAGGCGCACGTCAAGAATCGCCACCACCCCATGGTCAGTTGAGCTCCGCATCAGCCGGCCCACCCCCTGGCGCAGACTCAGAATGGCCCGGGGCACCTGGAACTCAAAAAACGGGTTGCCGCCTCCGGCCTTGATTCTGTCCAACCGGGCCATAATAACAGGGTCACTGGGGACTTCAAATGGTAATTTATCTATTATGACCAGGCTTAAACTCTCACCCGGAATATCCACTCCCTCCCAGAAACTGGCAACCGCAAACAGAACCGCCCGGGTTTCGTCGGAAAATCGGCGCAACAGCTCATGTCGCGGTGCGCTGCCCTGGCAAAGCAATGGGAACTCCAGCTCGTCCTCCAGGGCTGCCCAGGCCGCATCCATGGCCTTAAACGAGGTGAAAAGAACCAGGGCCCGGCCGCCGGCGGCCTCGACCAAGGCCAAAATCCGCTCATGCAGGGCCTGCTGATATCCCGACGCCACCGGTTCGGGAAAGCTGTTGTCCGGAACATAGAGCAGGGTCTGTTCCTCATAGTTAAAAGGCGAGGCAAACGACAGAGACGGGGTTTCTTCCGGCAGGCCCAGTCGTTTAAAAAAATACTTGAAATCCCCGCCCGTGGTCAGGGTTGCCGAGGTAAAAACACACCCGGAAACCGAAGAAAACAGGCTCTCCTGCAGCTCTCCGGAAACATCGATCGGCGTGGCCGACAAGATCAGATTTTTTTCTCTTCGTTCAAACCAGTGGATATAGCGGATGTCTTCCGACGGCAGGTCATCAAAGGACTCGGTCGTTATAAACTCCAGCTGTTGCTGCAGCTCTTGGCAGCGAATTCCATACTGTTCCCAGGGCTCCTGCCCCTTTCCAACCTGCTCCAAAACCTCGGCCAGCTGATCAAGGGCCCGCAGCAGCCCGTCCCGTTTTTCCAACAGCCCGGAATCATCGGCAAGCAGCTTTTGGAGCGGGAAACGACC
>DRKH01000288.1 GCA_011051825.1 Desulfobulbus sp. | reverse complement strand
GTCTGCTGATCGAGCGGGACCTCATCCCCGAAGGCGTTGTGATCCAGGCCCTGACCCAGGCCCGTGAACACCTGATCAAAAAAACATTTGAATCCTTTGCCGGTGCCCGGGAGGCGGTTGTCCACCTCTACAATTCCACCTCCACTCTGCAGCGGGAGGTGGTCTTCCGGATGGGTCGGCGCGAGATTATTGATCTGGCGGTCAAAGGGGCCGGGCTGATCAAGGAAGAAGCGGCCCGGACGGACACCGATATACGGTACGAGTACTCACCGGAGAGTTTTACCGGCACCGAACTTGATTTTGCCCTGGAAATCTGCGAGGCGGTGATGGATGTCTGGGAGCCGACCCCTGAGCGGCCGGTGATCATCAACCTGCCGGCAACGGTGGAAATGGCCACCCCCAATATCTATGCCGATCAAATTGAGTGGTTTATCCGGCATATGAAAAATCGTGACTGCGCCCTGATCAGCCTCCATGCCCATAATGATCGCGGTTCTGCAATAGCTGCCACCGAACTGGCCCTGATGGCCGGAGCCGACCGGGTCGAGGGTACCCTGTTCGGCAACGGTGAGCGTACCGGCAATGTGGATCTGCTGACCCTGGCCCTGAACATGTTCAGCCAGGGAATTGACCCGGGCCTGGATTTCTCGAACATAAACCGGGTGGTCAATGTCTACCAGCGCTGTACCCGGCTGACCGTGCATCCCAGGCATCCGTATGCCGGTGAGCTGGTCTATACTGCCTTTTCCGGCTCGCACCAGGATGCGATCAACAAGGGCATGGATCTGGTGGATAAGCATGAGGACGGAATCTGGGCGGTTCCCTACCTGCCGATTGATCCCCGGGACGTGGGCAGGAGTTACGAGTCCATTATCCGGATCAACTCCCAGTCCGGCAAGGGCGGATCCGCTTATATCATGGATAAGGAGTTCGGCTTCAAGCTGCCTCGGGAGATGCAGGCCGGGTTTGGCCGGGTTATCCAGGAGGAAACAGATCGAGCCGGCGGCGAACTGCCTCTTGAGGCGGTTATGCACACCTTTGAGAAGGAATACCTGCTGAATGAGGGCTGCTACAAGCTGCAATCGTTTAACGTGTTAAAACGACATATTGACCAGAAAGAAGAACTCTCGACAGCCGATGTCGAAGCCGTGCTTGTTGTTGACGGCAGGGAGATCCTTATCAAGGAGGCGGGTAATGGTCCGCTGGATGCCTTCTGCAATGGCCTTAAAAAGGACGCAGGGTTGCGGTTTTCTCTCCACTCCTATCATGAACACGCCCTGACCCGGGGTTCGTCGTCGCGGGCCGTGGCCTATATTGAGATCATCAATGAGCGCAGGGAAAGCTGGTGGGGTGCCGGACTGGATACCGATATCATCATTGCCTCGATCAAGGCACTGCTCAGCGCTTTAAATCGGAACTGTCTGTATTACAGGGAGCATGAACATGCAGAATAGGCTTCTAATACTCTTTGTCCTGTTGTGGTCAGGCGGGTTGTTTGCAGCGTCAATCCGGGCGGAGGAAATCGGCCGGGTGAACACCACTTTTAAAATAGTAGGTGCCAACGATAAAATTGTGATCGAGGCCTTTGACGATCCGGATATCCCCGGCGCCACCTGCTATGTCAGCCGGGCGAAAACAGGAGGGATCTCCGGCTCGCTGGGGTTGGCTGAAGATACCTCCGATGCCTCCATCGCCTGCAGGCAGACCGGGCCCATTACCCTGCCGCCCAAGGTCGTCTCCGGCAAAGAGGACGGGCGCCGGGTGTTTAAAAAGTCGACCTCGCTCCTGTTCAAAAAGTTGCAGGTCGTTCGTTTTTATGATCGGAAGCGGAACGCGCTTGTCTACCTGAGCTACAGCGACAAGCTGGTGGACGGGTCGCCGAAAAACTCGATTTCGACTATTGTTCTTCGGCCCTGGTCCGGTAGCTAGCACCTTGGTTATAGACCAGAAACCGGAAACACGGCACGACCACCCTCAGTCTTTGGAAACAACACCTTCCATGGCGACGCATTCTTTGCAGAAATGCTGTTTTGTGGACGGGCTCTGGCATCTGCTGCAATAGTTGCGGCCGCAACTCTTGCATTCGGTGAGTGAGGCGGCTTTTTTCCCGCAGACTTGACAGGTCTTCTTTTCCGTACTCATAGCTCTCCTCCTGTTTGTACTGTATTGTTGTCGATACTGTACCACAAAGCACAGGGGAAAATCATCCGGAAAAAATGGAGATCATATGTTTGATTATCGTGGTGATTGCTGAAAGGGATATAAAGACGTACGGGTACGTCTACGCAAAATGAAGCCCGGGGCCCGGTTTTCGTTTATCGTTGATCCGGATGTTGCAGGCCGTATGGACCGGGTGGTCCTGATGTGCGACGGCAGGGTAATCGGAAAGGAATCCGATGCCGAAGGGGTGGTCTTTGAGGTGGAGAAAACATAATGGGCAAAGTGCACGAGGTTCTGACAAAGATTTCCCAGGTCATCAATACCATTGCCGACTGGTTTTTGATCATCGCCGGCCTTGTCCTGATCTGCTGGTCGCTGCTCAGCGTCGATGTCACTGAAGCAAAATACCTGCTCATCGGGGCGGGAGTACTCCTTTCCGGTTCCGGTATCTGGTTTCGTCGCCTCAGCCTGAAAAAGAGAAAACAAGGGAAAGTGACAAAGTAGAATTACAGGACCGCCCAAAAAAAAACTACCTCTGTTTGCGACTTGCGAAAACTATTCTGTCTCCCGGTTCAACTGAAAGGAAAACTGGATGAAGGAAGAATGACTAGTACAAGAGGTGAAAAAAGAAATCCCGCAAAAACAGGTTTTTCTCTGTTTTTGCGAGATGTAATGAAACTTAAAAAAAAGAACGGAAGGTAAAAAGATTACCAAGTGCGGTCGTCGAGAAGAACACCCTGGGTGGAGACAACGACCTGGCGGACCGGCACGGTTGCACCTGCATCGCTATAGGCCTTTTTGACGATCTGGAGCATGGAGCCGCAGCACGGTACTTCCATGATCAGGATGGTGACCGAGTTCAGTTTGCGGGTCTGGAACAGCTCGGTAAACCGGTCGACGTACATCTGCTGATCATCAAATTTCGGGCAACCCATCATCACCACCCGGCCTTGGATGAAATCCTTCTGCAGACCGGCATAGGAGACCGCTGTGCAGTCGGCTGCAATCAGCAGATCGCAGTTTTCAAGAAACGGAGCCGCCGGCGGGATCAGCCTGATCTGGACCGGCCAGTGGGAAAGGGCACTGCCCTCCTGGGAAGTCGGGGTATTAGCCGCCTGGCAGGGGGTAATCGGCTGCATGGTCTTGATCTGGGCCGAAGGACAACCACCGCCGGCCGGTGCAGCTGTTTTATTTTTTTGCTCGGCCAGAAATTCCTCGACCGCCTCTTCATCAAACTCGTCTGCTTCACGCTCTACGATTTTCAGGGCGCCGGTGGGGCAGGAACCGAGACAGGCGCCAAGGCCGTCGCAGAGTTTGTCGGCAACCAGTTTTGCCTTGCCGTCAATGATCTGCAGGCTGCCTTCGGCGCAGTCGGGTACGCATTCACCGCAGCCGGTACAGAGTTCTTCGTCAATTTCAATAATTTTTCGCGTTATTTTCATAAACCTATCCTCTATGTCAGGTTGTTACTGTGTAACTGTTCAGGAGCACCCCACGGAGTCTGCGCTCGAAGTCTGCGCTTATCTACCTCTCTGCACGGTCAGGCCTGATTCACATAGGAATCACTATAGTTCACAGGCCTGCCTGCACAGATATGGAGCACTCCTGAACAGTTACAGGTGGTGGTAGGGCTAGTTCTCTGCCCCTACCTGAATAGTTACGTTACTGTTTACTGGATTAATTTTTCGAGAGTTTTCCGGGCTTCACCGGCACCGGCCTCGGTCATGAATGAAGAGGCCAATATCTTTTCCAGCTGCTCCCGACTGTGGGGTTTTTCCTGGTACAGCTCAGCCATGTTGACGATAAGATCGGCATCGTAGAGAACTTTGAAGTTCATGGTTTCCTCGTCACGGGGACTGTGGTGATGACCGATGATGTCACAGACTTCCTCAACGAGGTCTTCCGGGGCCTTGAGCTCGGCAAGCAGTTCTTTTGCCACCGGCGGTCCTTCAATGTGCTGATATTTTGCCGATGAGGAGTTGTATTTCAACTCGGCATTTTTAATGCCGATGTCGTGCAGGTAGGCTGCGGCCATGATCACCATCAGGTCTCCTTCCTGCTGTTCTTTGCCGATGGCCTCGGCATGTCCGGCCACATCCATTGCGTGTTTGATCCTGCGGGCATCACTGCCGAAATATCTGCGCATGGCAATGGCAACCCGATCTTTGAACAGATCCCCCTGTTTGGCGATCAGTTCCGGCGGCATGGAGCCGAGGCACTGCTCTGCATGGGGGCAGTAGGAAGCGCAGCCGAAATCCATTTTCGGGTTCAGCATCCGGTGTCCGCATTTGCGGCATTTCTGCTGGCTGTCGTCTTTAAAAAATTCCACACCGTGCCCACAGTTCGGGCACTCGGCCTCAAATACATCCTCACCGCTCCAGTAGCGACTGTCTTGTCCGGGGCATTTCATAATTCAGGTTCCAGGGCTCAGGTTTCAGGTATCAGCTCAGGCCGATCCCTTTTTTTAATGTTTCTATCCCGACACGCTCCATAAAACGGGCGCTGCGGGTTTTAAATTTAGCGGTCTTTATATAATAGTTAAGGGTTTTTTTAATCAGTGTGAGCGCCTCTTCATCACTGAGTCCGTCGGCGACCAGGTCACCGATTCGCGGTCGTCCGGCTGCGTTGCCGCCGAAGGTAAAGCGCCAGCCGTTTTTTTCAGCAGCAAGCCCTACATCCCGCATCCATGACTCGCAGCAGCACATCCGGCAGCCGGAAATACCGACCTTGACCTTGTAGGGCAGGGGACCGTCCAGCTTCATCTCGGTGAGCGCTCTGGCCATGTGTTGGGTATCTCGGGTACCATACTTGCACCAGCTTTTGCCGGGACAGGCCTGAACATAATGGGTCCGGCTTCGGGTATGGGGCATGGTCGTGGGAAGTTCAAGTTCTTCCATGACCTCACTGTGTTTTTCTGGCGAGAGTCCCAGGAAGTACAGACGCTGGGCACCGGTCACCTTGACCATGGGGATCTCATGTTTGCGAACCAGATCGGTGATTCGTTCCAGGTCCTGTAAGGTGAGCATCCCTGCGTTGATTCCGGGCATAGGAAGAAAGGTTTTGTGGTTTTTTTGTATGATCGTCACGGCGTTGCCAATGTATTCTTTGTATTTTTTGTATTCTTATTTTTTGTATTCTTAAAACAAAGTAGTCGCAGAGCGTGCTGAAAACCCGACACCGCCGGGTGGTATGGCGATCCGACTCCAGCCATGGCCGATTTGTTAAAAAAGGCCGGACCGTTCAGGCCCGGCCTTGACTGATCGGGTTTATAACCCGCTTTAACTCCGGATGGCGAGTTCGAAGTCTACGCTATCTGTTGTGGCTGTGAAGTTAAAAATCCGGTCCACAGCCAGCTGGGTTAACCGAGAATGGTCTTCAGGTCATTCTCCGGGGTATCAACCGGTTTGATATCAAAGGTGTCTACCAGGAACTGCAGCACTGCCGGGCTGATAAAGGCGGGCAGGGAGGGTCCGAGGCGGATATCCTTGATGCCCAGGAACAGCAGGGTCAGCAGGATCGCCACCGCCTTCTGCTCGTACCAGGAGATAATCATGGACAGCGGCAGATCGTTGACGTCGCACTCAAACGCACCGGCCAGGGCCACGGCAATCTGAATGGCGGAGTAGGCATCATTGCACTGTCCGACGTCAAGCAGACGCGGGATACCGCCGATGTCGCCCAGGTCTTTGTCAAAGAAACGGAACTTACCGCAGGCCAGGGTCAGGACCATGCAGTCCGAAGGTACCTGCTCAACAAACTTGGTGAAGTAGTCACGGCCGGGCTTGGCACCGTCACAGCCTCCGACCAGGAAGAAATGGCGGATATCTTTGTTCTTCACCGCCTCAATCACCTTGTCGGCAACTCCGAGAACGGCGTTGCGGGCAAAACCGACCATAACCGAACCGTTGTCCGCGTCATCCTGCCAGCCGTCCAGGGCCAGAGCCTTATCGATGACCGCGGAGAAGTCCTTGTCCTCGATGTGTTTAATTCCGGGCCAGCCGACCAGGCCGGTGGTGAAAATGCGGTCTGCATAGTCTTCACGCGGTTTCTGGATACAGTTGGTGGTAAACAGAACCGGCCCCGGGAAATTCGGGAACTCTTTGTGCTGGTTCTGCCATGCGGTGCCGAAATGACCGTAAAAATGATCATATTTTTTCAGCTCCGGATAACCGTGACAGGGCAGCATCTCACCGTGGGTGTAGATGTCGATTCCCTTGCCTTCGGTCTGTTTAAGCAGCAGCTCGAGATCGTGCAGGTCATGACCGGTGATCAGGATACATTTGTTCTTGCGGTGTCCCAGGGGTACGGAAGTGGGAACCGGGTGGCCGTAGGTCCCGGTGTTGGCGGCGTCCAGCAGCTCCATGGCTTTCAGGTTGATCTCACCGGCCTTCATGGCAACGGGCACGCAGTCCTCAACGGTGAGACCTTCAGCCAGCAGGGCCGACAGGGCTTCATACATGAAACCGGCAACCACCGGATCCGTCTGGCCGAGGATGGCGGCATGATCTCCGTATGCGGCAATTCCCTTCAGACCGTACAGCAGGGTCTGTTTCAGGGAACGGACGTTTTCATCGGTATCCAGGCTGGGAATAAAGTTGAGATCCGCGCCCTGTTTGGCTAACTCTTCAATCGTGCCGGCCGGGGTATAGGTGGCTGCAGGATGATCGAAATCGGTTTTGCCGCCTGCGGCCGCAACCTTTTCCTTCAGGCCATCTCGAAGTTCAACGGTCTTGTTGATCAGGACAACGAATCGTTCCGGGTCAAAATCAACATTGGTCAGGGTGGAGAACACCGCTTCCATGACAAAACGATCCAGTTCCTGGTCAACGATGTCTTTCTGGCGAGCCTCATTGGCAAAGAGGGACAGGCCGCAGAGGGCATGAATAAGTACATCTTCAAGGTCGGCTACTTCCTCGTTTTTGCCACATACCCCGATCTTGGTGCAGGCAACTCCTTTTGCGGTCTGTTCGCACTGATTACAATACATATTGTATCTCCTTTGTCTGATTTTTGTGTCGCGTTCGACGTTTTTCTTGATTAGGATGTAATCACTATAACCACATTGTGTCAATTTCCTTTGATGTATATCAAATTTTATTTTTTTTTTGTCTTTTTCCGGTTTGGAAAAAAGCCGGAAAAAATTGTCCTGTAATATGGACGCGTTGAGTTGACCGGGAACAGGTTGTCAGGTATGGGTGTTGAGAGCTGAGCGGAAAGAATAGTCAGACCGCTCTTTTCTGAATGCGTTCAACTCAATATTCGAGGTCGTTTTTTTATGAACAAGGTACAGGATATAATCGCCGGCAGTCATCTGTTTTCGGGGATTTCTGAGTCGCAACTCGCAGAAGTATCGGCAATATCCCGGGTAAAAACCGTGGCCCGCGGAGAAACCATTTTTTTTGAAGGTGACGAGGCCACCGGTTTTTATATGGTTGCCGAGGGGAAAATTAAAATATTCAAGACCTCGCTTGAAGGCAGGGAGCAGATCCTTCATATCTTCGGGCCGGGTGAGCCATTTGGCGAGGTCCCTGTTTTTCACGGCCAGCCCTTTCCGGCCAACGCCGTAGCCCTGAGTAAGGGTAAACTCCTTTTTTTCCCGCGCTCGGAGTTTTCCGATCTGGTCCATGCCAATCCATCCCTTGCCCTCAATATGCTGGCCATGCTTTCCCTCCGTCTGCGAAGGTTTGCCACCCAGATCGAGCATCTGTCCCTGAAAGAGGTGCCGGGCAGGCTGGCCTCGCATCTGCTTTATCTGTGTGAAGAACAGGGACGCACCGATCAGGTGACCCTGGACATCCCCAAGGGGCAGCTGGCAAGCCTGCTGGGAACCAGTCCGGAAACACTTTCCCGCATCTTTGCAAAGATGAGCGAGGACAATATCCTTCGGGTGCAGGGAAAGTTGATTGAGATTATTGACCTGGACCGATTAGAGGATCTGTAATCTTCCCTTCCGCAGCATGCAGCTTGACCAGGTTTTTAAGGTGGACGAAGCTGTCCACATCCATATCGAGAAAGGCAACGGCCATTCCCTGGTCATCATGACGGCAGACCCTGCCCGGAATGGTGACAATCATCTGGCTTCCCTCTCCGGTCAGGGTAATGGCAAGCGTGCAATGGGCGCCCAAAGCTATTTTTTTTCGGGGTATCAGGTAGATACCATTGAGGCTGATGTTGCGCGAATCCGCAGTGGCC
>DRKH01000287.1 GCA_011051825.1 Desulfobulbus sp. | reverse complement strand
GCACTTTGAACATTTAGAAAAGCGATCTTCAATTATGCAATCCTCGACGTAGCCCTGCTACGCCTGCGGTTGCATGCAATCAGATCACTTCTCTAAATGTCCACATTACACCTCACCTCTACGAAGTTATTGTTGAGCGAACCCGTAGACTCCGTGGGATGCTCCTGAACAGTTACAATTTTTCAAGGTATCCATAAACCGTACACGTTGATTTTTATTGATAATGAATCCATTGGAACAGGAAGTACTGCAACTCATCATCACCACATGTAACCTGCAGGAGGTACAGCCGGAGACAATACTTCCGGATGATCCCCTGATCGGACCGGACTCCCCGCTGGGAACCGACTCTATAGATGCCCTTGAAATTGCCGTGACTATTCAACAGGAATACGGCGTACGAATGGATTCGGAAAATACCAGCAGGGAGGTTCTGCAATCCCTGGCAACCCTGGCGGAGTATATAGAAAAAAATATAGAAAAAAATCAGTAAAATAAACCAGCATGGCTGGACCGGAACCTTCAGGCCACAGCCACAACAGATAAGCGTAGACTTTCACTCAGCATCCGCTCACGGACTCACAGGCGGCTAAGCGGATCAAAACAATACATTGATGCTCCTTTAACCGCGCTCTTGTTACAAATCCGAATTTCCATGCTGCATTTTCCCAGAATCAACAAGCCCCATGGAACCCGCCGGGCACAACCAACAATGAAAATCAAGGTAGCTCGGAGTCTCGCAGATAAGCGTAGGTTGAGGTTAAAGCGGGTTATGAACCCGATATTGTAGGGTTACGCTGGCCTCACCTGCTTGCGGGGACACTTATCTTCAGGCATGGACAAGCGTAACCCAACAGGTTTGAAGTTGAGACCCGATAACATCAACCTACGCCTAACCACAAAGAAATAAAGCCGATTTTCAGATAAACGTTACGCTGAGGTGGAATTTCGCTGAAATTCCACGATTTTCAACTCTATCTGTCGGGTCAGTCCGTCAAACTTATCTTTCCTGATGATTTCCCTGAATTGCTCAAGATAGTTACGGACAAGGCTCACTCCTTCCACCACGACATCATAGACCATCCACTGTTCATGCTTGAGGAGCATGATATAGGATATCGGCACTCGCCTGTCTCCATCCACCAACACCGTCTTTACTTCAGCTTTGTTCCCCTTAATACGCTGCTTGACATATTCCACATGCTGATCTGTATAGCCGTTTAATTTGGCAACGTACGCGTATTTCAGCAACTGAGTAAACAAGTCAACAAACTCCCTCCGTTCTTGGTTTGACAGGCTTCTCCATTTTTTTCCAAGTACTCGTTTGGACATCTCCTGAAAATCAAAGCCCTCTTTTACAACGTCCATAACCTGGTCGATTTTGTTCATTTCCGCATTGGTCACGGCAGGGTTACCTGCCAGAATGCCGGTAATTTTGTCCAGGAAAGGTCGAAGTTGTTCTGTCGGCCCTTGGGAGGCAAATGCACTGCCGAACAGCGTAATACAGGTACAAACAGTAACAATGAACAGGTATGGGGTAAGCTTTGCTCTCATGTAGCGCTCCTTTTAGACTCGTATTCATTTCAAATAACATTAAAAGACTGCATTGCCCGCTCTCACTCAGGTTCCGGAAAAACCGCACGAGGCGCTACTCAAGCCAAGCAAATATCATTCCAGGGGAGAATATCTTGAGCGAAGGAGACTGTTCAGGCCCTGGAGAGTCGAATGTCAACACCTCGGAAAACGGCGCCTTCACCGACGGGGGTCTTTGAGCGTGACTTGAAAAATCAGATTATTACCGGGCAAGTGCAGACTCCGGGAACGGGGCGAGATGATGCCTTTTCAAGACAATCGTTCATCTGGCCGGGGCCACTACCGCAGGAAACCTGGAAGACATACCGACGTGCAGATCATAGCTTGAAATCATGCGGAAAAAGAGAGGGAGGACAGAGCAGAGGCCGCTTCGGGGGCAAGATACTTACACCACCGTCAGCAGGACATAGGCAACGGAAAATCTGCCGCTTTCCGGGATAAAGCCGAGAATCCGATCACCTTTATGCAACCTGCCGGAAGAAAAAAGTTCGGCCAGCATGATGTAAAACGAGGCCGATCCCGTATTCCCCTTGGTTGCAAGGTTGGTAAACCAGCGCTCCTGCGGAATCGAAAAATCAATATCCTGTAATTGCCCGGCAAGGGCGTCTCTGAAATATTCAGACGAATAATGGGGTAGAAACCAGCAGATTTCCTCCGCTTTCAGACCATGTTTGGCAATAATCGACGGCAGACTCTGCCCGACCAGGGCCCTGGTCACCTCCCGGTTCAACAGACGTGCATCCTGTTTTATGGTGAACACGCCCTCTTTCGCTGCCGCCCCACTCCGTGCATACTCACGCCAGCCCTTAAGCGTGCCATCCTCCTGCTTGACCGCCCCGGCATACATACAGGCTTCCAGGCGGTGGGCGTGGGAGAGAATTTCAATCCCGTCGATTCTCAGACTGAGACGGTCTGCAGCAGGTTCTCTTTTTATGAGCACCGCGCCGGCTCCGTCCGAGAGCATCCAGCGCAAAAACTGTTCTTCAAAGCAAAAGGCGGGATGGTTTTCCCCCTGTGCCAGCCGCTTTGCCCCACCTCCCATGGCTTCAAAAAAATCCGTGCGGATGAAGGTCGAGGCCAGTTCGGAGCCGGTGGCCACGGCATTGTCCGTCTGGCCGAGCGCAACCGACATGGCCCCGTATTTCAATGCCGTTATACCCGTAACACAGACCCCGGCGGTGCTGACAATCTCACACGGGCCGATGCCCAGTTCCCCCTGCACCATGGCGGCGTGGCCGGGCATCAACTGATCCGGAGATGATGTTCCACAGCAGAGGCACTGGATTTTTTCTGCGACCTTTTCATGCCGTTCCGTAAGCCTGCCCACGGCCTCGGCCGCAAGCTGTGCATTGGTATGGGTCAGGGCGCCTGTAGCGGATTCAACGGCATAATGTCTGCTTTCTATCCCGTTACCCGCAAGAATAATCTGCCGGGTCCTGGCCGAGATCCTGTCCACGGATCCGAGATACAGATCCAGTTCATTGTTGGCAACCGGCTTGCCCGGTAAAAACTCGGATACGTCTGTAATATATGCTTGCATTACCTATAATCGGGCGTCGTTATGACTGTCTGCCAGAACTTCGGCATACAGGGTGTAAAATTTCTTTTCATCAAGCCTGGTCGGAAGAACGGCATTTGTCAGGGTGTAATAATCAAGATTATGGTTGGTGATACGGTGCTGCTGCTCCCGGTAAAGCGTTGTTCCCGGCAGCGGGGTCATCACTGTAACCATGGGTAAATCAATCTGTTGTTCCGACAGATACCTGCTTAACCGATAAAAATCCGGCTCATCATAATCAGGAGACAGAATAAAGTCTCCCACAATAGTAATGCCGATATCATGTAATATATGTATGGCTTCGGTGTTCATTGCCACCTGATTGGCTTTATTCATGGCCGCCAGACTCCTGTCATTCACCTCTTCAAAACCGATAATCACGGCCCGCAGGCCAATTGCCTGCCATGCCCGCAGCATTTCCGGATGTCGAACCACGGTATCGGACCGGATATCGGCCAGAAACTGCTTTTGTATTCCGGCCTCTTCAATGGCCCGGCAAAGCTGCATTGCCCGTTGCGGATTGCCGAAGGTGTTGGCATCAACAAGCCGGATAACCGGCACACCCGGCAGCAGTTGAATGTCTCGGATAACGGCCTCAATGGATTTTGTCAGGTAGGAGCCGCCGGTCTGCCCCTTGATGCTGCAGAAAGAACAGCGATGCGGACATCCGTAGGCCGAGGCAACAAAGCCCATGTTTATGCCCAGCTTTTCAAGAATATAATGTGAACGATAGTGGCTGACCAGATGATAGGCGGGAGCCGTTTCCATAACCAGATCGTGGATCCCGGCACGGATGGCCGGACGATCAAGCTGCAGGCCGGGTCGGGTTGGCAGGACCCCGGCTATAACCTCCTCGTGTTCCGTTCCGTTTGCAAGGGCCGTAACAAGCAGGGCAAAAGACTTCTTGCCGATACCGACTACAATATAATCGACAGCAGCATGGTTAAAAAATGCCGGATCGCTGCTGGCGTGTATGCCGCCGATCACCACGGTTGCCCGGCAGCTCTCTTTGACCTGGGCGGCAATCTTCAGCATGGTATTGGCTTCGCAGGTCACCCCGGTAATCCCGACCACATCCGGACCAGCCCCGGACAGTTCCGGTTCAAGACCGTCCGGGTCCGCTTTCAAATCGACAATACGGACAGTATGACCCGCCAGATTCCCGGCCAGTTCCTCAAGCGCGAGGGGTTCACCACGAAAGATCTGTTTAAGAGAAGTTATGCCGTAACGTTCTTCGGGAATGGAGCGCCCGCAATTTGGCGGATTAACAAGAAGAATATTCATCAAAAAACCAGGATATCAGTAAAAAAATTCCAGCGGCAACGAACGGGTGCAAGAAAGCTATGGTCAACATGGTGCCCGCAGGAGCCATAACGCACCATACTCAATCTCAATACCAGTCTCACCCGTCCCCTTCAAACGCCACCTTTGTTTTCTCACCATTCTGGAGCAGCTCAGCAAGCAGTTCCCGCGCATATTTCCACCTGTATTGCGGAAACTTCGTTTCAGCCTGACCGAGCTTTTCGTCAAGCATCCCCTCCAGGATCCGGATAACCTTGTGGGCGTGAAGCCCGATTCCCTCATCAGTAATGAAGACCAGGGCGTCAATGATGTCGGCCAGCTTGACGATCAGCAGGTACTCGGGGTTGGACCTGCGGATAGACTCTTTCATTTCGGTCAACCAGGGGGCAATTTCGTGTTCAATGGCCTCGATGGGATTGTGTTCTCCGCTGATGAGCTCGATATGTCGTTTGAGCGGGCTGGGCAGATCGCCCATGAGCAGCTCCGGGGTATCGTGCAGGGAGGCATATTCCATGATTTTCAACAGACCGAAATCATCCAGATCCGGTCCGAATATATCTTTGGCCAACCTGTTGGATATCCGGGTCACCATATAATGATGTTCGGCAAGAGTCTGGTCCCGCGAGGTACGCACCGAATGCCACCTG
>DRKH01000286.1 GCA_011051825.1 Desulfobulbus sp. | reverse complement strand
GCCCCTGGCATTAATTCGATTCCGCAGACGGTATGGAAAATCCAACCGTTCGAGTCACCGATTTTTTTCTTGTGGATTCTGACATGGTCATCAATCCTGCTGGTTCCGCTATACGGCTCAAATTTGTTTTCCCGGGTATATCCTAAAAATGGGTATCCAGTTAGAGCAAGTCGGATTCAATGGCCTCAATGCAGGTTGGGTTCAGCGGCTTTCATGCTCCATGCTTGTTGAGCGAACCCTTAACCCAACCCGCGTATTTTACAGTTAGGAGAGCAAAGTGGATAGCCCCTTTTATCAGAATTTGTTGGGTTACACTTGTTATCATGCCGTTTCAACCTTTAACTGCAAGATGCAACAGCAGCGTAACCCTACAATAACCTATAGTTAGTTATTCCTATGTGAATCCGACCTGATCGTGCTCAGAGGTAGATAAGCGCAGACTCCGTGGGGTGCTCCTGAACAGTTACCAATATTTTTACTTGCTGATTATGTCAATATGAAACAATATGCCAGCAAAATATGAAGAAAGAATGAGGGCGGCCTGAAAAGAATTGCAAGACAATGGGTTGGCCTTCATCGTTTCTTCATTTTTACGTGGTAGGAAAAGGGTATGAAATACAGCTGTAAACATATACCGGCGTTTTAGGGCAGCTCTTCAGAGCTGCTTTTTATTTTTTCCTGATTACGTACAAAGCTCAGCTTTTCACAAATCAGGGAGAACATCGCTTGTTCATCCGGATTGCAGAACCCCGTAAATTCATCACAAATTCGCCGGGTTCGTAATAACCTTGGTATTCAGCGATGGTATCCCCTGTATCAGGCTGAGGATTGTAGGTAATCAGATATTTTTTTGCGATGAACCGTGAGCATAATGTGTGTGACTTGAGTTTTGCCAGGTCATGGGAGTAAAACAAAGATAATGGAAGAATCGTTGCAATTTTCTGTAGTTGTTCCAGTCCTCAATGAAGAGGACAACATAACACCCCTGATTCTTGAGCTGGAACAGCTCATGCCGGAGCAGGAACCTTTCGAGGTTATTTTTGTAGATGACCATTCTACCGATAATACACCCGAGGTTTTGTTTCGTTACAGCATGAAGTTTCCATGGCTCAGAGTTGTCCGGCTGAGCAGACAGAGCGGGCAGAGTGCGGCATTGTGCTATGGCATCAGGAATGCACGATCTTCAATAATCGTGTCCATGGATGGAGACGGCCAGAATGATCCGTCTGATATTCCGAATCTGGTCGACGTCTACCATCGGGTCGAACTGCATTCCCGATGTTGTCTGGTCAACGGCTACAGGGTACAGAGAAAAGATTCCGGCTGGCGTCGGTTTTCTTCTTCTTTTGCCAATTCAGTGCGCAGCCGACTGCTTAAAGATGATACACCCGACAGTGGTTGCGGGATTAAAGTGTATTCCAGGGAGCGTTTTCTTGAACTCTCGTCCTTTAATCACATGCACAGGTTCCTCCCGGCCCTGATTCGTCAGCATGGTGGAGAAGTTGTGTCCGTTGCCGTCAATCACCGACCCAGGTCTTCGGGGGCCTCTCACTACGGCACTCTGGACCGACTTTTTGCGGGTATTATCGATTTAACCGGTGTATTGTGGCTTGGCAAAAGAGTAATACCATCGGGTCTTGTAGAGGAGGAAAAAAAGAATGGATAAGGATACTATCTGGCTCATTGTCGGGTTTGCAGGTCAGGCCTGTTTTACCAGCCGTTTTCTTATCCAGTGGCTGGTCAGTGAACAGCAGAAAAAAAGTATCATCCCGCTGGCGTTCTGGTATTTCAGCATTCTCGGCGGTGCGACCCTCCTCTCCTATGCAATATATCGGAAAGATCCGGTGTTTATACTGGGTCAGTCAACAGGGCTGTTGATATATTTTCGTAATCTCTATTTTATCCGCCGGGAAGCATCCAATACTCTTCCATGCCCGAAAACGCTCTGAAAAGACACGGCTGGCTA
Source organism: Desulfobulbus sp. (assembly GCA_011051825.1). Taxonomy (GTDB): domain Bacteria; phylum Desulfobacterota; class Desulfobulbia; order Desulfobulbales; family Desulfobulbaceae; genus DRLX01. The sequence goes on along the minus strand of DRKH01000286.1, from coordinate 7,562 downwards.
CTGCTGTGGATGGGCCTGCTGCTGACGGCTCTCAGCAGTCGGCCGCCGCTGCCGATAGATGAAACCAGGTACCTGTCCGTGGCCTGGGAAATGTGGCAGAGTCATCAGTTTCTTGTTCCCCACATCAACGGCATACCCTACAGTCATAAACCTCCGCTGTTGTTCTGGTTGATTCAGGCCGGCTGGTGGCTCTTCGGGGTCAATGCATGGTCGGCCCGCCTGACTGCGCCGATATTCGGCCTACTGGCTATTCTGCTGACCCTCAGGCTGTGCCGGGCTCTGTGGCCGGGCGACCGGGAACTGCACACCGGTATTCCCTACCTTTTGCTGGGCATCAGTTTCTGGGCTTTCTATGCTACCCTGACCATGTTTGATATGCTCATTGTCTGTTTTTCTCTGGTCGCATGGACAGGTCTGTGGCTCGGGCGGGAGAACAGAAAATATCTTGGCTGGATTCTGTATGGAGCGGCCACCGGGCTCGGCATTCTGGCAAAGGGACCGGTTATTCTGGTGTATATTCTGCCTCCGGCCCTGCTTGCCCCGTGGTGGATGGGTAGAGAGAAAATCCATTCCTGGACCGGCTGGTATGTCGGCCTGGTTTCAGCGGTTATTGCAGGAGTGCTGATTGCCCTGGCCTGGGCAATTCCTGCCGCCAGGGCCGGCGGCGAACAGTATGCCCAGGCCATTCTTTTTGGCCAGACCGCAGGACGGGTCGTCCATTCTTTTGCCCATCAGCGGCCTTTTTACTGGTATCTTCTGCTTCTACCTGCTCTGTTCTTTCCCTGGTCCTTCTGCCTGCCGGTCTGGTCCGGGTTGAGGCAGCTCCGGTTGAGCTCTCCGGTCAGGTTCTGTCTGAGTATTCTTGTGCCGGGTTTTGTTCTGCTCTCCGTCATCAGCGGCAAGCAGGTCCACTACCTGCTTCCCCTGCTGCCGCCTGCACTGCTGCTGCTCGGCCGGGGATTTTTTATCAATCCCTTAACAAAGCCTTTTTCCCAGATCGTACTGCCCGTATTTCTGCTGTTTTTCGCACTGGCTCTGTTCATAGTTCCGACTTTGAACCTGCAGGGAGGAGATAGTGCAATGCTCAGGTTTCTACCGCCCTGGATCGGGATAGTCCCGATGATCAGCGCATTTCTGCTCTATGGAAAATACAGCGGTACACTGCAGTATGTGATAAAAACATCGACCGTCCTGGTCGGAATGCTGGTTGTATTGCATCTGGTCTTGATGAAGCCCGGGCATACCATTTATGATCTCACAGTCATGGGCCGGAAAATACATTCTGCTCAGGAATTTGGTAAAGCGGTTGCCGTCTATCCTGCCCGACTGTCGGATCAACTGCAGTTTTCCGGAAAACTTGTTCACCCGCTTATTCCTCTGCAGTCCATTGAGGATGCGGTACGCTGGTCCGGCCACAATCAGGGAAACGATTTGCTCCTCTTTCTTGATAAAGAACAACAGTCCTTTTTTACCGGCAGCGGTACGGCCCGGCCCTACCGGAACGGCTGGCTGATTTTCCGTTCAGCACAGGGTATCCTGGCAGATTACAACAACTGGATCAAAAGCAGGAGTCCCGAACATAGGTAGTGCCTGCGGTAAAAAATATCTCTCCCTTTTCGGCCTGTGTATGGCACCGGTTACCTTTTCCTGTCGGTCGCGGGTTTACATATTGGACGTTACGGTTTACGGTAGCCAGCCGGACTGAAAGACGATGTCCGTTGTTTTGCAGCCGCTATCGACCGCAAAAAAACATAGACGGAATGGTAACTGTTCAGGAGCACCCCATCTCTGCACGGTCAGGCCTGATTCACATAGGAATCACTATACTTCACAGGCCTGACTGCACAGATATGGAGCACTCCTAAACAGTTACGAAAATAATTAAAAATAAAAAAACTTCACAGGGAGAGCAGTTCAGATGAGTATATTGCAGGCCGTTATTCTCGGTATTGTTCAGGGATTAACGGAATTTATTCCAGTTTCCAGTTCAGGCCACCTGGTACTGGTTCCACATGTACTGGGCTGGCAGTTCGAACAGTCCCAGGCTTTTATTTTCGATGTCCTGGTCCAGTGGGGGACCCTGCTGGCGGTTTTGATATACTTTCGCCGGGATCTCATTGAGATAGGAACGGCCTTCTGTAAGGGACTGACTTCAGGAAAACCCTTTGCCTCTGAAAATGCACGCATGGGTTGGTATCTGATTATTGCGACCATCCCCGCCGTGGTGGTCGGTCTGCTCTGTAAGGATTTTATCGAGGCGGCATTTTCAAACGCCAGAACCACCGGCTTTTTTCTTCTTTTTACTGCGGTTCTTCTTGTTGTTGCCGAAATCGTCGGCAAGCGAAAGCGGACCATGGACCAGATAACCTGGTTTGATGCCCTGTGGATCGGCTGTTCCCAGGTGCTTGCCCTGCTGCCGGGTGTTTCCCGTTCCGGGGCAACCATTGCCGGCGGCATGATCAGAGATCTGGATCGTTCATCGGCCGCACGCTTCTCTTTTCTGATGTCGGTGCCGGTGATGCTGGGGGCCGGGGTGCTGGCCTTTAAAGATCTTTTTGCCCTCCAGACAACGGATAACTTCCTTCTGCCGCTGGCGATCGGTTTTTTTGCCGCCCTGGTTTCCGGCTATATCGCCATTCGCTGGCTGATAGCATATCTGAGTAAACATTCGCTTTTCATCTTTGCCGGATACTGTCTGATTATCGGCCTTCTGATTATTTTTACCGGCTGAACATCCGGGCAACTTCGAGTTTTGAACTCCGGTGAGGCTTCAACCGCCTGATTTTCAAACCGGTCTTCCGGCAGCGGTTGAGGTATCCGTCTGCTTGCAAAAATTTGATTACCACCATTCCTCAGCAACGAGGGATAACATCGCTACAGCTATAATCTCAAATCGTATTTAGCAGCGCTTATGCCTGATTTCAGGTTAATTTATTTTTTAAAAAAAGCGATGGTATCCCTGATTTCATTCAAGCTGAGCTTTAGTGGTAATCTGGTGCAAAAAAGTGGCTGATATCTCGTCACGGGGTTTGTAACTATGTGTAACTGGTCACGGTACCAGAGGTTTTCAGCCGCCGAGAAGAAAAAAGAACAGATCCTTGAAATCCACAGGCAAATTGAATATCATTGGGCCTATGATTTTCGCCTCACTTCGGTCCTTCAGGACAGTTACGGATTCCGACGGGTGGGAATGCTTTGGGTTTCCACCTGTTCTCTGCATGAGGCCATACGTTTTTTTTTATCTCCGGAATATCCGGATACAGGTGGTGGACTTTTTTTTAATGCCTTGATATCAAGGTGACAGCCTGTTTTTGTATAGTATCTAGTCTCCTGAAGGCTATACATAGCGCACCGACCCCGTATGAAAATCCGCCGCCAAACCCTCTCTCCATACCTTGACTGGGCAAAATTCTTCCTGGTCCTTGGCCTTGGCGGGTATCTGATTATTCGCGGCAGTGCCCAGGTGGGCTACAGCTGGCACTGGCGGAGCATACCCGGTTACCTGTTGACCTATAACGACGGCCACCTACAGACCGGTCCACTACTTGACGGCCTTCTGGTTACGCTGGAGATTACCCTCTACAGCCTGTTTGTTTCTGCCGGTATCGGCCTTGCTACAGCCCTGCTTCGTCTTTCCGGGTCACGGGTTGGGCGGTGGCTGGCTATGGTCTATCTTGAATCCATCCGCAACACACCGCTGCTGGTCCAGATTTTTTTTCTCTATTTCGTTATGGCACCGATTCTCGATATTGATCGTTTTTCCACTGCAGTGCTTGCGCTCAGCCTGTTTGAAGGGGCATACGCCTCCGAGATATTCCGGGCCGGAATCGTTGCCGTTCCAACCGGACAATGGGAAGCCTCACATGCCCTTGGCCTGAACCGGTTCGATACCTACCGGGCCGTGATTCTTCCCCAGGCCCTCTCCCGAATTGTTCCGCCGTTAACCAGTCAGGCGGTTTCTCTGGTCAAAGATTCGGCTCTTGTCAGCACCATTGCCGTGTATGACCTGACCATGCAGGGGCGGACCATTATTGCCGAAACTTTTCTCACTTTTGAAGTCTGGTTTACGGTCGCAGCTATTTATCTTGTTCTGGCCCTGATCCTGTCCTTTGCCGCTGATCAGACTAAAAGATATTTCCGGACAGCGTGATTGAAAGGCTTTTTGTGAACGACGATATCCCGCCCATCATCACCGCCAGCCATGTCTGCAAAACCTTTCCCGGGCCGGTTGTCGCTCTGGATGATTTTTCCCTTCACGTTGATCGTGGTGAGGTCCTGGTGATTATCGGCCCCTCCGGTTCAGGGAAATCGACTTTCCTTCGTTGTTTAAACGGGCTTGAGGAAATCGACGGCGGCAGGATTGTTGTTGACGGCATTGTGCTTGATTCAAATGAAAAAAACCGCTTGGAGATCATACGCGAGGTGGGAATGGTCTTCCAGGCCTTTAACCTTTTTCCTCACCTTACGGTTCGAAAGAATGTGGATCTGGCCCAACGGCTGGTGCGCAAAAAAAAGCGCGCTGATGCCGCTGCATTTAGTCTCCGGCTTCTTGAACGGGTCGGGCTTTCCGACAAGGCGGACAACTATCCCCACGAGCTCAGCGGCGGTCAGCAACAGCGGGTCGCCATTGCCCGGGCTCTGGCTATGATGCCCAAGGTTATGCTCTTTGATGAGGCTACCAGTGCCCTGGATCCGGAAATGATCGGTGAAGTGCTTGATGTGATGCGGGGGCTGGCCGATGACGGCATGACCATGGTGGTGGTCACCCATGAGATGGGTTTTGCCCGCGAGGTAGGCGACCGGATTGTATTCATGGAATCCGGCCATGTGGTTGAGACGGGGCAGGGCGAGGATTTTTTTCTTCACCCCCGGCACCGGCGTACCAGGGAGTTCCTGCGGCAGATATTATGAGGCGGTTGATCGGTGGTTTTGCAAAAATCGTACTTCCACCTGAATAGATGAGCCCGTTGATTAATGGTATTTTCGCCCAGCCGGGCGCCTTGTTCGTTCAGCGACCTCAGCGTTATATGAAAAAAAAACCTCGGAGGAAAGCGTAGACTCCGATATCAACTAAATATCTGTGGTAAAACTTTTTCTGATTATGTACAAAACTCAGCTTTTCGCAATTCAGGGATAACATCGCTTGTTCTTCCGGGTTGCAGGGCCCTGTAATTCATAATTAATTCACTGGGCTCGTACTGCCCATCCGATATTTAGCGATGGTAGCCCTTGCATTCGGCTGAGGATTGTGGGTAACCAGAAAACTTTTTGTATGCCTTGACCTTGAACAAAAAAACTCATTAATCAACAGACGCATAGATACCTGAAAATTAAAAAAAGGGTAACTGTTCAGGAGCACCCCATCTGCACGCGATCATGCCGGTTCACATAGAACTCACTATAGCTCTCCAGCATGCTTGCGCACATCTGGAGCACTGGTGAACAGTTACATCCCGGGTGACTGCAAGTTTTCTGCATGCACCTGAATAGTGATAAAAAAAAGGAGATACTATGGCAGGTTGGAAAAAAATCGGAATATTGATTGTGGGCTTGAGCCTGTTGTCTGGTCAACTGGTTTCTGCAGGAGAGATTCAAAAAAAAATCGCTGCTGAAAGCACCATTGAACAGATTGCAAAACGTGGAACCATCAGGGTGGGCATGGATGTTTTTGTGCCGTGGGCTATGAAAAATAAAAAGGGCGAGCTGATCGGTTTTGAAATTGATGTGGCCCGGCAACTGGCCAAAGATATGGGCGTCAAGGTGGAATTTGTCCCAACCAAATGGTCGGGGATTATTCCGGCCCTCATTGCCGGTAAATTTGATGTTATCATCGGCGGCATGGCCGTAACCCCGAAACGGAACCTGAAAATAAACTTCACCACGCCATACTATTATTCCAGTCAGGGCTTACTGGCGAACAAGAAGATGACCAGCGGCTTTGCCCTGGCCGATTTCAACAGTCCGGACGTGAACATTGCCGCCCGGCTTGGCTCCACCGGCGCCCTGACCGCCAAAAAGAAATTCCCCAAGGCAAAACTACGGCTTTTTGATGACGAACCTTCTGCCGTCCAGGAGGTCCGTAACGGGCGGGTTCATGCCATGATTGCCTCCCAGCCGTTGCCGGCCCATATGGCCGCCGACCTGCCCGATCTGCTCAAGGCCTATCCTGATCGGCTTATGAAAGAGCCGATCTGTTTCGGCGTTCGCAAGGGGGATGTGGATACCTTGAATTTTTTTAACAACTGGATTGAGATTGTTAAAAGCAAGGGCTGGATTGCCGAGCGTTACAGCTACTGGTTTGAATCCACGGTCTGGAAAAGCGAGATGTAGTACCATTTCCTGTACTGTTCACCGGGGACATGCACCTCCGTCCATTGGCCCGACATGTCCCCGAATCCCAAACCCCAAACCCCTAATCCCTGATTCCTAATCCCTAATCCCTAATTCCTGATTCCTGATCCCTGACCAATGACCATTCCCAGAAAAGGTTGTATTCCTCTGGATATTTTCCTGCTTGTCCTGATCTTTTCTGCGGCAGGGTATATCGGATATCGGGTCGTGGTCCAGCTGAATTATTCATGGAACTGGTCCGGGATCTGGCAGTATCTGTTTCGTTACGATGAGCAGCAGGGGCGTTATGTCGCCAATTACCTTGTGCTCGGCTTGCTGACAACCCTTCGCCTGAGTGTTTATGCCGGAATTCTGGCCCTGATGGCCGGGCTCTGTATGGCGCTGGCCAGGACAAGCCGCAGCCTGTTCTGGCGTTTGATTGGTCGGACCTATATAGAATTAATGCGGAATCTCCCACCGCTGGTTATTATTTTTCTGGTTTATTTTTTTCTGGTTGACCAGATTACCCCTTTCCTGTGGCTGGAAAGGAGTACCCGCAATGCAGAACCCGCAACAATCCATCTGCTGACCATCTTTGTCGCCCCGCCCTCGTCACTCTCCGCCTTCCTCTCCGCCGTGGTCACCCTGGCGGTTTTTGAAAGCGCTTATATTGCCGAGATCATCCGGGCCGGTATCGAATCCGTGGACAGGGGGCAATGGGAAGCCGCACACGCCCTGGGCCTGACCCGAAGACAGACCCTTAAAAATATCGTTCTTCCCCAGGGGTTCCGCCGAATTCTGCCGCTGCTGGCCGGGCAATTTATCTCTCTTATCAAGGATTCATCCATTGTCTCGGTTATTTCAATCCAGGAACTTACCTACCAGGGCACCCAGCTGATGGCCTCGACTTACATGACCATTGAGGTCTGGCTGCTGGTGGCCCTGATGTATTTTCTGCTCACCTTTCCCTGCTCCATGATCATCGGCAAACTGGAACGCTCGCTTGCCCGGACCGCAGCCTGAACAACCAACCGCGGGTTAAGGGCTCGCTCAACAATACCTTCGCATTCCGAGGCGCACTTTGAACATTTAGAAAAGCGATCTTCAATTATGCAATCAGATCACTTCTCTAAATGTCCACATTACACCTCACCTCTACGAAGTTATTGTTGAGCGAACCCTAAGACCTTGTCTGCAGGCAGAGGAATGGGTATAAGAAGAGGAAAACAGTT
>DRKH01000285.1 GCA_011051825.1 Desulfobulbus sp. | reverse complement strand
TATAGGGGTTTTTGCAACCCAGTTAGGACTGATCAGCCGATATGGGCGCAAGTATCCCGATATTCCCTATCTCGTTAAACTGAACTCTAAAACCAATATCATCCCGGTCCGGGAAAAAGATCCGCTCTCGGCGCAGTGGCTGACCATAGACGAGGTCATCGCCTTTAAAAAAAGCAGCGGTCTGCCGATTCTCGGCATAGGCTATACCCTCTATCTCGGCAGTGCACATGAGCACATCATGCTTAGGGAAGCGGCAAGAGCCGTTCACGAAGCCCACCGAAACGGCATGATTGCCGTACTCTGGATCTATCCCAAGGGCAGCTACATCAGTGATGAGCACGATCCCTCTCTGATTGCCGGGGCCGCCGGAGTCGGGGCCTGCCTGGGCGCCGATTTCGTCAAACTCAAGGTGCCCCACAGGGACGGCAAATTCGATCCCGAACTGCTCAGGACCGTGACCGAGGCCGCCGGCAATACCGGGGTGCTCTGCGAGGGCGGCAGCAAGGTGGATGCGGAGGCATTTCTGAACGAACTGCATACCCAGATCCACCAGGGGAAAAGCCGCGGCAACGGCACCGGCCGTAATATCCATCAGCGTCCCCTGGCAGAGGCCGTAAAGATGGCCGGGGCCATCTATGCTGTTACCGTGAAAAATGCAACCGTGCAAGAAGCCGTGACTAAGGGACTGGCACAAAATAAGTATGACGATTAGGCGTTTTGATTTGGGTTATATTTGGACGGTTTAATTGAGCAAAACCGCAGGCGCAGCAGGGCTACGCCTACGGATTGCATAATTGAAGATCGCTTTTCTAAATGTTCAAAGTGCGCCTCAGAATGCGAAGTTATTGTTGAGTGAACCCTAAGGTAACAGAAGGATAACCTGAAGACAAAGATCTCTCTTGCCGGAAATTGCCGGGTTCTTCGCACAGTGAATGCTTGAGGTAGCCGGCTGCCGGCCTTTTGGGGAGCGCTGGTCCACTTTTTTCATCATTGTCACCCTGTTGATGTTAACGCCGGCGCTGGGTATTTGCAGAATTATCCCCCCGGCCACGCCATAAGGGATGTAAAAAAAGACACGGAGAGAACGACAGGGAGTCGGGAAAGCAACAGGAAAAATGCCATTCAATTTCAGATGGAGCAGAAACTGCTCATAAGCTGTGATGTTAATATTTTTTTTATAAACCAGCATGGCTGGACCAGGTTTTTAACGTCACAGCCACAACGAACGATGAAAATAACCCGAAACGACACAGCTCCGTGGGCTATTTTAAATAAGTCTAATAGCTTTTAAATGGCTACAAAAATATAGACATGGAGATGTGGGAAGTATAGTGGAGACTTAAATGATATTTAACAACAAGGGGTTCTGATCGTGAAGCAAAAACGAAAAGTCATCATACTGGTGTTGCTGCTGGTCCTTCTTGCCGCCGGAGGATTTTACTACCAGGAAATGGCCAAAAACCGACAACCGGAAGGGCAGTTGCAATTATATGGCAATGTGGATATTCGTCAGGTAGAGGTAGCTTTTTATGATACCGGCCGCATCAAGAATATACTGGTGCACGAGGGTGACCGGGTCAAGTCCGGTCAACTTTTGGCCGAACTTGATCCGGTCAGACTGCAGGCCGATCTGAAACAAAAAAAAGCTGAGCTCCTGCTCCAGCAACAGGTTGTGACCAAAATGGTGCATGGTTCCCGACCGGAAGATATTCAGGTTGCCCGTGACAAGGTCAAATCATTACAGGCTCAGGTTAATGACGCCCGGCTCACCTATGAACGGCTGCATCGGATGTATATTAAAAAAAGTGTTGCCCGCCAGCAAGTGGATGACGCCCAGGCAAAATACCTCGCTCTAAAAAATAAACTGCTGGCCGCAGAGCAAGTTCTTTCCCTGGCAGTTAAAGGGCCCCGAGCCGAGGATATCGCGGCAGCTAAAGCAAAACTCCAAGCCAGAGAGGCCGCTCTTGCCCTGGCGAAAAGAAAACTGGAAGACACGAAGGTTTATGCTGCCACAGATGGTGTTATCCAGGATCGGATCATGGAACCCGGCGACATGACCTTTCCCAATGCTCCGGTACTGACTCTGGCCCGTACAAACCCGGTCTGGGTCCGTGCTTATATACCTGAGCCCGATCTCGGGAAGATATGGCAGGGGATGAAGGCTGCAATCAGCACGGACTCCTTTCCCGGAAAGAAATATAAAGGATGGGTTGGATATGTCTCTCCAACTGCTGAATTTACACCTAAAAATGTAGAATCACCTCAATTACGTACCCGTCTGGTCTATCAGGTTCGCGTCTATGCCTGTGATTCCCGAGGAGAGCTGCGCCTCGGCATGCCGGCAACCGTGATCTTTAATCTGCATCAGTCACAAAAAGATGCCGGGAGCATGAAAGATGTCTGCGGTGAGTGAGGTACAGCCTGCAACGCAAGCACAGCCTAAACAAAAGGGTGAAATCATATTGTCGGTGACCGGCATCAGCAAACAGTTTCAAGTCGGAAAACGTATCGTCCATGCCTTGTCGGATGTTTCCTTTCAAATAAAATCCGGTATTGTTACCGGCCTGATCGGCCCGGATGGTGCAGGAAAAACAACGCTTATGCGTCTTACCTGCGGATTACTTATTCCGGATTCCGGCAGCATTATGGTTCTTGGCATGAATGCTACAGGAGAGGCTCTCAAGGTTCAGCAGTCGATCGGCTACATGCCGCAGCGTTTTGGCCTCTATGAAGACCTGAGCGTCCAGGAAAACCTCGACCTGTATGCCGACCTGCACAACCTGCCCGCCGAAAAACGACCCACCCGTTACGATAAGTTGTTACACATGACCGGCTTGGCCTCCTTTACCGGCCGTCTTGCCGGCAGACTTTCCGGCGGTATGAAACAAAAACTGGGCATTGCCTGTGCCTTGGTCAGTCCTCCTCCACTACTAATCCTTGATGAGCCGACAGTGGGGGTGGACCCGGTCTCCCGGCGTGAGCTCTGGGATATTGTCTATTCTCAGGTCGAAGAAATGGGCATGAGTGTACTTCTTTCCACCGCCTATCTTGACGAGGCCGAACAATGCAAGGAGGTAGTCCTCATGCATGAGGGCAGGTTTCTAGGTCAGGATACCCCGGAGGCATTCAGCAGTAAACTCGTGGACAGGACCTTTGTTATTCACAGCCGCGGCAACGGCAACAAAAGGGAATTGCTTCGCGAACTCAGCGCCCACCATCAGGCAGTGGATGTTATTATCATTGGGGATACGCTGCGCCTGGTTACCAGGGAATCCATGGATTCAGAGAAAGTCATCGACACGTTTGCGATCAATCCTCGAAAATGGAAGATTGAGGCAAGCAAACCACGCTTCGAAGACAGCTTTATTGATAAACTGCAGCAGCACAAAGAGCAAAGCGGCGGGACGAAACGGGGTGCCATTATGGCCACAACAGTAAAGAAAAAGGGTGATAACACCGCAATACTGGTCAAAGACCTCCGCCGGGAATTTGGTGACTTCGTCGCAGTGAAGGATTTGAGCTTTACTGTCGGACATGGAGAAATTTTCGGTCTGCTCGGAGCCAACGGCGCCGGTAAAACAACCACCTTTCGCATGCTCTGCGGCCTGCTGCCTGCTACCAGCGGTACATTGCAGGTTGCCGGCCATAATCTACGAGTCGCCAGAGCTCCGGCGCGGGCAAAAATCGGGTACATGGCTCAAAAATTTTCCCTTTATAGCGACCTGACCGTGCTCCAGAACCTCAATTTTTTCAGTGCCGCCTATGAACTACGTGGCAAACGACAGAGAACGCGTGTGCAATGGGCTCTGGATTCCTTTGAGCTTGCCGACATGCAGGATAATGATTGTACGGACCTACCGCTCGGTTATAAGCAACGCCTAGCCTTGGCCGCCGCCCTGATGCATGAACCGGAAATTCTTTTTCTCGATGAACCGACATCGGGCATCGACCCACTCGCCCGGCGTGAATTCTGGAGCCATATTAATACGCTGGCAAACGCTGGGGTCACCGTGATGGTCACTACTCATTTCATGGAAGAAGCCAGCTATTGTGACAACCTGGTCATCATGGCACAAGGCCAGGTCCTGGCGGCTGGCTCACCCTCCGAATTAACGGCCCGGTACAGGACCCCGGAACACCCCGAACCGTCTATGGAAGAGACCTTCATCCATCTGATTGAGGAGTTTGAAAAACAGGAAGAAAAAAAAGGCTAAGGCCAACACTTCATGAAAAAAACACAGAGAGAACATCGATGAATTTTATACGGCTGCGCGGTTTGGTCCGCAAAGAGAGCCGGCAGATTATCCGTGATCCCTCCAGCATCGGCATCGCCTTTTTTCTGCCGGTACTCTTATTGCTGATCTTCGGCTACGGAGTCAGCTTGGATGCCCGCCATGTACCGCTGGCTATCGTGGTGGAAAAAATCAGTCCCCAGGCTATGGCCCTGATTTCCGGGTTCAATCAATCCAATTATTTTTTGCCTGTGCCGATGCAATCTATCCAGGAAGCTGAACAGGCCCTCATGCACAGAAAGGTCGACGGGATCATCTGGCTGCGTCATAATTTTGCCCGACAACTATTAATGGGCCATACGGCCCCTATCGGCGTAATCATTGACGGGGTGGATTCCAATAAAGCCCGGCTGATCGAGGGCTATGTCACCGGCGTCTGGTTCAATTGGCTGGAGCGAATGACAAAGGTAAAGGGGCAAAACCTGAAAATTCCGGTCATGGTTGAACACAGAGTCTGGTTCAATGCGGAAGTCAGCAGTCGGGACTATCTCGTGCCCGGCCTGATCGCCATTATCATGACACTCATTGGCGCCATGCTGACATCCATGGTTGTGGCCCGTGAATGGGAACGCGGAACCATGGAGGCATTGATGGTGACACCAGTCTCCATGAAGGAGATCATGGCCAGTAAAATTATTCCTTATTTCATCCTCGGTATGGGAGGTATGCTACTGTCTGTGCTAATGGCGGTCTTCCTCTTCCATGTACCATTACGCGGTTCGATGTCAGCGCTGATCTTTTCCTCGTCTCTATTCATGTTTACCGCCATTAACATGGGGCTGTTGATTTCGGTCGCGGCTAAAAGCCAGTTCGTAGCTGGCCAAATCGCCATTGTCATTACCTTTTTACCAGCTTTCATCCTATCAGGCTTTGTATTTGACATCAGGACTATGCCCGCTGCCATCCAATGGCTGACTCACTTGGTGGCGGCCCGATACTTTGTCGACATCCTCCAAACCCTGTTTCTTGCCGGTGACATCTGGCCCCTTTTTCTGATCAATTCAGCCTGGCTTGGGCTGATGGCGCTGTTCTTTCTGATAATTATTAAGAAAAAATCCCGTAAACTTCTGGAATAGAAAGTTTTATGCTGAGAAAAATATTCGCCCTGATGAAAAAGGAATTTCGAACCATTCTCAAAAATAAAAAAACAAGAATGGTCCTGATCATTCCGCCCATTGCCCAGATACTGGTTTTCGGCTATTCGGCCAGTTTTGACCTCAACAAGGTCCCCTATGCGGTCTACAACGAGGATTCCGGTCTTGCCTCCAGGCAGTTACTGGCCAATTTTCAGGGGGCGCAGGCATTTCATCTGGTTGACACCATAGACCATGATGAAGGTATCGCCCCGCTCATCAATGAAAAAAAGGTGATGCTGGTCCTGCATATCGGGCCGGATTTCACCAGAAACCTGAGCAAAGGGCAGCCCGCAAAGCTCCAGGTCATCCTGGATGGACGAAATTCCAACAGCGCCATGATCAGTCTTAATTATGTGCGTACCATTGTTATGGGGTTTAACACTCACTGGACCACCGTCCACGGGGGGGGGCATCATGTGCCGGCCCAGCTTGTCGTCAGCTCCTGGTTTAACAGCAGTCTGGATTCTCACTGGTTTATTATTCCCGGAATTGTCGCTCTACTGGCCTTGGTCGTTACTCTGGAAGTAACGGCGCTTTCTGTTGCCAAGGAACGCGAGGCCGGAACCTTTGACCAGTTACTGGTCACCCCCATGACTCCACTGGAAATCCTTATCGGCAAATCCCTACCGGGCTTCATTATAGGATTTATTGAGGCGACCTTTATCATCGGCATGACCATTCTCTGGTTTCATGTACCCTTTCGCGGCTCCTTTCTCGTTCTCTATTTTGGGATTTTTGCCTTTCTCCTCTCGGCAATCGGCATTGGCCTTATGATCTCTTCCATTTCCGTTACCCAGCAACAGGGACTTATGGGTGCTTTTCTTTTTCTGGTACCGGCCGTAATTCTGTCGGGATTTGCTACCCCCATCGAAAACATGCCGCAATTTGTCCAGTATATTACCTACCTCAACCCCATGCGCTATTTTCTGATTATTGTTCGTTCAACATTTCTCGAGGGGGCCTCCTTCGACCTCCTCTGGAATCTATACTGGCCCATGGTACTCATTGGTGTTGCAACCCTTACTGCGGCGGGGATGTTGTTTCGTAACAGGATGTATTAACATAACAAAGCAGGAATAATCATGAAAAATACAATGCCCTCTATTGTGCAAAAACATACTGGATCAGGACGCGCTCTGTTTCTTCGACGCAAAGCACAAATTTTATCGACCACGGCGGCCATCTTCTGCCTGTTTTGGTCCTGGAATACAGCCGTTGCCCGTGACCTGGGAACAGTACTCCTTGAGGTGGAAAAAATGGCTCCGGACCTACAGGCGGCAGCAGAGGCCGTTAATGCGCAAAAAGCCAATATAAAGGTTGAAAAGAGTCAATACTTCGGCGAAGTGGATGCCTTGGCCAGAAACACCACCAATAAGGATAATCGTCTGATCAACCCGATCTCATATCCCGCTACTCTTCAACCCGATCTTTTTGACGATAACCAGTTCGGATATGGCCTGACAGCAAAGCTGCCGCTTGATATCAACGGCAAAATCAGGGCTCGATTGGAAGCTGCCCGTCAGTTAAAAACGGCTATCGATGCCGGCATGGGTGATGTTCGACTGCAACTCCTGCATACGGCGGCATCCCTTTACCATGATATTGAAGGAACTCTCGCGGACCAAGAAGCTCTGCAACGACAAATTGATGCATTACAGACGCACATTCGGTTAACGGAGGCTGCCATAGAAGAGCAACAGGCTATTCCCGTAAAAAAAATGCGGCTGATAACCGAGCGTGAAGACGTCAAAGGCAGACTAGCTGCACTCAAAGGGCGGGAACAACAGTTACGGGCAGCCCTGGCCTCATTAATGGCAGCACGAACATTTCCCGATGCCCTGCCCCCCATCCATGTCCTCCCAAAAAAGTTAAATTGGCAGGAAGATCTTATTGATCAACGTCCGGATATTATGGCATTAAAAGCTCTCCTGACTGCCGCCGAATCTACAGTGCAGGCAGCACGAGCCGAACGGTTACCGCAAATGGATGTGGACGGTTCCTGGCTACGTAACCAGGGGTACAATGGTGAAGGCGATGACAACTGGACAATTTCTGTTCGCCTCGGCCTGCCCCTTTGGGATGGCGGCGGCAGGAGAGCGAAGGTGGAGAAATCCGGAGCTGACATGCGACTGCGACGGCAGAAGCTGGCCGCTCTGCGCTATCGGGCAAGGGCGGAATTCATTAGCGCACGGGCGGGCTGGGATGCTGCTGTGGCCCGATACGAGGCCGCTGTTGCCTCGGAAAAAGCCGCCAAAGAAACGGAAAGGATCCAGTCAAACCGATTTAACGAGGGATTGATCACGGCCGATGACCTTGTGAATGCGGAGGCGGCCCTGGCAACGGCCCGCTCCGGTAAGGCCATTGCTCTCACTGACTGGTGGAAGGCAGGCGATAAAATCCAGATCGCCCTTGGACGTGAACCGACGCTATATCCTGACAGGCAGGCAAAAAAATAACATATCATCAGAACCAGGCATGAAAAGTCGTCACTGCTTGACGGATTGTACCCGGAAAGCTGATGACCAATAAACCAGCATGGCTGGACCATATTTTACCGTCCCAGCCACAACAGATAGCGTAGACTTCGAACCATGTAAATAACCCGAAGCGACACTACTTCGTGGGTTATTTACAGATAAAAAACAAAAACAATTTAGCCTGGTTCAGGTCAATCATCTCCTGTCCATCCGGGCTGAAATCTAAAAAAAATCGGGGAAAGAACCCATGCAGAGAAACGCCTTTTTCCTCTATTGCGATGCCGGTCAAGCGGGAACAAGAATCGTCGCCCTGGGCTTAATGGCGATGCTCAAACGGGAAGTAGCCGATGTAGCGTATTTCAAACCGATTATCACCCAGCCTGTCGCAACAGAGCGTGATATCCACTTCTTCAAGAACTACTTTAAACTCAGACAACCCATTGAAACCGCATATGGATTACATATTGACGAAGTGCGGAAACTGATTGCCGAAGATCGTCTTCATGAAGTGTATGAGAGAATTCTTGAACGATATCACACCTTGGAGCAGGCATATGACTTTATTCTCTGTGAAGGAATTGAGGATGATTTTGATTTTGAAGAGGTCCTCGATTTTGATATCGATCTTGAGATTGCCGTCAGCCTTGCCATCCCCCTGATTGTCGTTGTCAATGCTCAACAGATCGAAAACTCTGAAGATCTGCAGCAGCACCTCAGACTGCTGGAACGTACTTTTGCAAAACACCGTCTCCAGCTTCTTTCATTTATCGTCAATCGTCTCGAGGGTTCTCTGGCAGAGAAAGTAAAAACAACGCTGGAGACGGAAACACCGGTTTTTACGCTACCCGAAGTAGCGGAACTCAACCAACCAACCATTGCGGAAATCATGGAGCAGACGGGAGCGACGCTTATTTCCGAGAATGAAAAAATGCTCGACCGCTCGGTGAGCCGGAGTATTGTCGGGGCGATGACGCTTGAGCATTATCTGCATTACCTCAAAGACGGCGCTTTGATTATCGTGCCGGGTGATCGGGCTGATATTCTCGTGGGAACATACTGGGCAAATCTTTCGCGAAAAAATCCTTCAATTGCCGGAATACTGCTGACAGGCGGCCTGGTTCCTCCAGAAAGTATCATGCACCTGCTCTCAGGTGTGGTCGATTTCCCTGCGCTGCCCATGATCAGGCTTTCGGAAGATACCCAAACGGCGGCTTTGATGGTGCAGGCTGTTCAGCCGGAAATCACGTTGAAGAGTGAACGAAAGATCTCCCTGGCGGAAGGACTTTTCAATGATCATGTCGACCTGGAGATTATCAAAAAACGGTTCAGACTTCCACAGCCGGAAACGATGACGCCGGTACGATTCACCTACAGGCTTTATGAAAAAGCCCGCCATTCGGGCAGTGATATTCTCCTGCCTGAGAGCGATGACGAGCGGGTTCTCAGAGCCGTGGAGATCGTGCTTCGCCGCAATCTGTGTAAGATTACCCTGCTGGGAAACCCTGAAAAGATTACCCAGCGGGCAAGCCTGCTGGGACTGGATCTGAGCAAAGCCCGTATCGTCGATCCGGAACAATTCCCGGATATGGATACATTTGTTGAAACATTTTACCGGGTGCGCAAACATAAAGGTATTATCCGGCCAATGGCAAAAGAGATGATGAGCCGTGTTAGTTATTTTGCGACAATGATGGTTTATCTGGGACATGCCGATGGCCTGGTCAGCGGCGCCACCCATACGACGCGCGAAACGATCAAACCGGCCTTTGAAATTATCAAGATGCAGCCGGGCACCGGACTCATCTCCAGTGTTTTCTTTATGTTGCTGCATGACAGGGTCCTGGTGTATGGCGACTGTGCGGTCAATCCCCATCCGGATGCTGAAGCACTCTCCGAGATTGCGATTCAGTCGGCACGGACCGCCCGTGCATTCGGCATCGAGCCGCGGGTGGCAATGCTCTCCTATTCCAGCGGCGATTCCGGTATCGGCAAAGATGTTGAAAAGGTGCGACAGGCAACTGAAACAGCCAGGCAGAAAGCGCCCGATCTGCTGATAGAGGGCCCGATGCAGTATGACGCCGCCATTGATCCGCAAGTTGCAAAAGAAAAGATGCCGGACAGCCGGGTTGCCGGACAGGCGACGGTGTTTATCTTCCCTGATCTCAATACCGGAAACAATACCTACAAAGCGGTGCAGCGGAGCGCCGGCGCCATCGCCATCGGTCCGATTATGCAGGGCATTCGAAAACCGGTCAACGACCTGAGCCGGGGTTGTCTGGTGGAAGATGTCGTCCATACGATTGCAATTACCGCCGTTCAGGCTGCGATGGAGAAAGAGGAACAGCGCCCATGAAACTCTTTGTCCTCAACTCCGGCAGTTCCTCCCTGAAATATACCCTCTATGATATCAGCGGCGGCATCAGGGAGATTGTTTCCGGCCTGGTGGAACGTATCGGTGAACAGGAGGGAACGGCGACTCTGCTGGAAAAAGCGCCGGACAAGGGAAAGGCGTCCTGAACCTTGCCTGCTTAATATCATCTGTATCAATCTGGCGGGGATCGCTACCGTTCACCTGGTGGAAAAAGGACAAGATCCGGCACGCAAGCCGTCAGGCAACAATCATCTTACTTGTACTGCTTCTGATACTGGCTGGTGTTCTCTTTAGGCGGCATCATCTTTTACCCCATTTGCTTGATATTATGCTCCCCGATCTTACCAATTGATTGAGCAACCATCACAAATTGAGAGTTTTCCCGATTATGGAATTAGCTTCTTCTATAAAAATTTTTGTCGGCATTCTGGCCATCGTCAATCCCCTGGGGGCCATTCCGGTCTTTCTGTCGTTGTGTGGAGAACGATCGCCGAAAGAGGCGAGCACCATCGCCCGAGTTACCGCTCTTTCAGTGGGCCTGGTCCTTCTCATATCCACTTGGATCGGTAAACCGTTGCTCACCTTTTTCGGCATCGGCATTCCCTCTTTTCGTACCGGTGGCGGCCTGCTGATCCTGCTCATGGCTATTGCCATGATGCATGCAAAACAAAGCCGAGCCAAACGCAGTCCAGAGGAAGAAGAGGCCGACAGCGACAAAGAAGATGTTGCGGTAGTACCCCTTGCCATTCCCCTGCTGGCAGGACCGGGGGCAATCAGTCTTGTCGTTGTGGCAGGACAGCAGGCGGCAAATCTGACTGACCGTATATTGATCAGCCTCTGTATCCTTGCGGTGGCGGTCATTGTCTGGATAACCCTGCTTCTTGCCGAGCCTATCGGTAAACGGCTGGGAACAACAGGCCTCAATATCGCCACCCGTATCATGGGACTCCTGCTCTCCGCAATCGGGATCCAGATGATTGCCGAAGGATTAAAGCAACTCTTTCCAGGCTTATCCTGAGGGCAGATATCAGCAAGCGCCATGAAATGTCTTTCCAGGTTCACCATCCCTTCCCTTTACTTTGTTTTTCTGTTCTTTGTTTTCTGTTTATGGGTGTTGTGTCGCAGACCACTGCAATGACAAAAGACATATATAGGGTTGCCCGGGGCTGCCACCTATCTGCCTCCTCCTCTATCCCGGCACTCCGACAATTTTCAGATTAAAACTTTCCCTTCCATGAGGTTGATTTGCAGCATTTTATGCTTATTTTGTGCATATGATAATAATATCGCTTTTAACAGTCAACATAACTTACGAATAATTCATCAAAATTACACAACCCGTCCTTATATACACGTTCTATAGCGTTCAACGCGGACACAGGAGGAGATATCATGCAGAAGCAACTTGAAACAAAACTCAATAGAGCGCTCATGGATGAATACCATGCACGAAATACCTATCGGAAAATTATTGACACCTTTGGGTCGGTCCGTCCCTTTTCCAACATTGTTGAGGCGGAACAGGCGCACATCAACTTCCTTCTCCCGCTGTATGAAAAATATTCCATCCCAGTGCCCGCAGAACCGGTTCCCCCTGAAACCGTGCTGCCAACAAGCATGAAGGAAGCCTGCAGCATCGCAGTCCAGGCGGAAGAAGAAAATATTTCCCTTTATGATGACCTGCTCCAAGGCACGGAAGAATCAGACGTTATAGAGGTTTTTCGACAGTTGCAGGCCGCTTCCAGAGACCATCATCTTCCGGCATTTCGCCGTTGCCTGGAACGAGAAACAAACCGGACAAATCCCGGCTCCGGTGGAAACGGACAGGGACGAGTCGGAGGGAGAGGCAAGGGAAGGGGACAGTGCAGAGGCCATAAGTGCCGATTAAATTAAGAACGGTTGTGCTTAACCATCTTTATTTCTGAACGAACCGACCTCCTCTGCTCGTTTTTAACCAACCGACGTCAAGGAAAAATTATAAAATCAAATAGAGAAATGAATCAACGGAAACAATCCGGACAACGACCTGCTTTCCGTGCCGTTTTGCAAAAAAGCACTCTTGCCTTCCTGGCCATGGCTCCGCTGCTGCTCGGAGTTATCGGTTTGGTCGGTCTTTTTCAGGCCATAGTGACGCCAAAAATGCTCGCCTCCCTGTTCCGGGGAAATTCCTTGTTTGTTGATACCCTTCTCGGAACTCTCACAGGTTCAATAGCAGCCGGAAATCCGATTGTCAGTTACTTGATTGGAGGAGAGCTGCTTGATAACGGTATATCACTTTATGCCGTAACAGCCTTTATCCTCTCCTGGGTGACCTTGGGACTTGTCCAGCTTCCGGCGGAGGTGGAGGTGTTCGGAGGCTAGTTCACCCTGTATCGTAACATTCTGTCCTTTATTTTTACCATGTTCATTGCCGTGCTGACCACGCTGACTCTGCAAGTGTTATCATGAAAAAACAGCAGAACAAGTCCTTTGCCTTTCGCGGCAAATACTTTTTCCTTTCCGTATGCATTCTCTATGGTGTGCTTTTTCTTTTCAACCGTGAATCCGCTCAACCGGCTCTACTGAAAAGTGTTCATATTCTGGTGAGAATCCTACCTATCTTTGTGGTCGTCATCCTGTTTACGGCCCTGCTGAATTATTTTTTACAACCCAGACAAATTGCCAGGTATCTTGGTCGGGACTGCAGCTACACAGGGTGGCTGTGGGCGCTGGCAGGCGGCGTAATCAGTCATGGACCAATGTATGCGTGGTATCCACTGCTTGAAGACTTACGCAGCCAGGGAATGCGGGACGAATTAATTGTGGTTTTTTTGCCTCCAGGACCATTAAAATTCCCCTTCTGCCAATAATGATCGACCATTTCGACCTAAGATTTACCGTGGTTCTATCATTTTACATCCTGATCGGCGCCCTGCTTCAGGGATATATTTATGGACTCTTGAATCGGTCAAAGCTATTGTAAATTATTGTGCATCCTTTCACACCAACCACCTGGTGAAGACTGTGCACTTATTATGCGAATTCAAGACATAATAAGTGACATATGAACAGCAAGGACTATTATCGAGAGTGATATTTATTCTTATAAATCCTGACCGCAAAGTTGAAGGAGCCTTGGCAAGGTATATGGATGCCTTCTGCAATCAAGGCTTTTACCCAAATTGAGCATTTTATATAAAATTTTCAGGAGAATCGTCATGTTTTTCAAACAGTTTATAGTCCCGGGGATGGGGTGTCTTTCCTACCTCATAGGATGTCCAAAGGCCGGAGTCGCATGTGTCGTTGATCCGAAACGGGACGTGGAAGACTATATCAAGGTCGCCCGTGAAAATAATTTAAAAATCACCAACATCTTTGAAACCCATGTCCATGCCGATCATATTTCCGGGAATATGGAGCTGAAGTCAAGAACGGGTGCGGAAATCTGTATGGGGACGGGAACCCCTGCCGGCTTTGCCTTCAAACCGGTTGCCGAGGGCGACATTTTTGAATTCGGCACCGTCAAACTTGAAGCCCTTTCCACCCCGGGCCATACGCCCAACTCCATCTCGTTGTTGGTCACGGATACTGCGCGAAATGACAAACCATGGATGATACTGACCGGTGATTGCATGTTTGTCGGTGATGTCGGCAGACCGGATCTTGCAGGTAAAGAGCTGATCCATGAACAGGCGGAGAATCTTTACGACTCGCTGTTTAACAAGTTGACCAGGTTACCGGAAAGTATTGAGATCTTCCCTGCGCATGGGGAAGGATCGCTCTGTGGAAAAGGGATGAGTTCCAAATCAAGCTCCACGGTCGGATATGAAAAAGAAAGCAATCCCATTTTCAAACTGAGCAAGGAAGAGTTTCTCCTGTCTATGACCGGGAGCTTTCCGGATCGCCCCAAAAGCTTTACCCATATCATTACAACCAACAAATCCGGGGTGCCGTTGCTTGATCGATGCCCCGTCGTACGGGATCTGTCACCACTGCAGGTCAAAAAGGAGCTCGACCGGGGCGTGGTCCTTCTTGACACCAGAGACACCGCCTCTTTTGGCGGAGTTCATGTTCCAGGCTCAATAAACATCGGTTTTGCCAAGCAGACCGCAAACTGGATCGGTATGGTCATTGAACCGGACGCTGAACTGATTTTAGTTGTCACAAGTGAAAAGGCATATTCCGATATGCTCGTCGAATTGCACAGGATAGGATATGATAAGGTAATAGGATATCTCTATGGCGGAATAACCAGCTGGCAGGAATCTGGGTTGCCTATTGACCAGCTCTGGCAGATTTCGTCCGCACGGTTGCATGAAAAAATTACAAAGGGCAACATCTCCCATTTCTTTGATGTGCGATCAAATCTTGAATGGAACGGTGGACATATTAAAGAAGCACAACACCTGCCACTCAATCAGCTGCTCAATAAAACACCGGATATCCCCAAAGATGAAGAGGTAATAGTCACCTGCGGAGTCGGCTATCGCGGAAATATTGCCGCCAGTTATCTGCAATCGCAGGGTTTTCAGCATGTCCATAGTCTTGCCGGGGGCATAATGGCCTGGAAAAACAGCGGCTATGACCTAATAATCTGATTCAATACTCGGCCCTGATGCAAAGGACCGGGTATGCAACCCGAGCTACGCAATCACAAAAAAAAAAATTGACATATGATTACACCACTGCCTGCTTTCTGCAGGCAGTGGTGTACCCTGAATTTTCTTCCATTCATGACAATCTCTCACCTGCGGTTCGGACCACGGCCCATCCGTTCTGCCTACCTTAGGCTCACTCAAAAATAACTTCGTAGAGGTGAAGTGTAATGTGGGCATTTAGAGAAGTGATCTGATTGCATGCAACCGCAGGCGTAGCAGGGCTACGCCTACGGATTGCATAATTGAAGATCGCTTTTCTAAATGTTCAAAGTGTGCCTCAGAATGCGAAGTTATTGTTGAGCGAGCCCTTAGCAAACGAGCCGGATTTGTCGCCTGTCACCGCTTTGAATTTCTGGAAAAATATGATGTCCTTAATCAACGACCTGCTTTACACAAGGTGGTACAAAAAAGCATCCTTACCTTCCCGGCCATGGCCCACTGCGGCCTCGGATCATCGGCCTGTTTTGCGATACTGAGACGCCCAGTGTCAGGGCTACCATGAGTTATTTTGTGGATTCCCACACAAACTTCATAATAATTGTTGACATATGAACAAAATAAACTAGCTTAAGAGATAGCATTTATCATTATCAAGCGGAGGCTGTTATGAAAGCAACGATGATGTCGGAAGGAATCTACAGGTTGGGAGTAAATCTGGAAGGTGACCTTCTTTTCGAAGGAATGTGGCCCATGCCGGACGGCATTTCCATCAACTCCTATGTGGTCAGAGGCGAGAAGACCGCTCT
>DRKH01000284.1 GCA_011051825.1 Desulfobulbus sp. | reverse complement strand
GGTGCAGACTTCCATCCCGTCTCTATCAGGCAGCATCAGATCCAGGATAACCAGATCTATCTGTTCCTGATTCAAAAGCTGGAGGGCCTCTTCACCGGAATCGGCACAGCTGACATTCATTCCTGATTTTATAAGGTTGTAGCTGACGAGTTGCTGAATATCTGCATCGTCTTCCACAACAAGGATACGTGCTTTTCCCACTCTTTTTCCTTTTCTCACCGGTCGGTGGATTATTCTATTTCCTGCAAAAAACAAAATACACTGTAACCATCATGGCTGGACCGGTTGTTCCGGCCACCGCCACCGTAAATGATGCACTGTGTGTTGCAGGCCATACAAAAGTACAATTAATCCTACATCCAACCGGTCAGCTTGCAAGAAAAAATCATCCCCTAACGTAATCCTAACAGTTCGCTAACCCAAACCTAAAACAGGCCGGGTACAAACTGTATAAAATGGATATTCGCCTTAGGTAGATAAGGACTCGTTGATGTTGAGCGAGCATTTGCAGCATGTTTGTCGGGGCTGTGTCCGGGGCGGCATTACAAAGAAAAACCGGGAGAATGCTTTGGTTCACCAACTGGCCTTTCATCGCGAAATTGAAATCCTGAAAAAGAAGTTTATGGTTCTGGGCTCACTGGTTGAAGACCGGGTGCAGAAGGCCTGTATGGCCATGCAGACCAGGGATGAAAACCTGCTTGAGAAAATTATCGGTTCGGATTGGGAAATCGATGATATGGAGGTTGAGGTCGAGGAGGAATGTCTGAAAATTCTTGCCCTTCATCAGCCGGTCGCCGGTGATCTTCGACTGCTCATTTCCATTATCAAAATCAATAATGAGCTCGAACGGATTGCCGATATCGCGGTCAATATTTCCAAAAGGGTCCAGACGATAAGCAAGGATTCGAGTCTGCGCTTTACCATTGATTACCAGCCCATGGCCGACAAGGTGCAGACAATGCTTAAGCTGAGTCTTGATGCCCTGATTTTTGAAGATGCCGATCTGGCGCGGAGGATTTTTCTGGAAGACGACGTGGTCGATCAACTGCGCAACCAGGCCTATAAAGGCGTTATCCGGGAACTCAACAGCGAACCCGGTCACGCGGCCTGTCTGGTTAACCTGTACCTGCTTGCCCGTCATCTTGAACGTATCGGTGACCGAACCACCAACATTGCCGAAGAGGTTATCTATCTGGTTGAAGGGGAAATCGTGCGCGGGGAGAGCGACTGAGATGTCACCATCGTTTTTTCTTCTTCTCCTCCTTGCCCTGGCCTCTTTTGCCTATATGCAGGGAAAACGGCGGGTCTTCTCTCTGTCCGGTTCCCTTACCGGACCTGTCCGGTTTCACTCGCGGCCGGGATATTACGGTATGCTGACCGCGCTCTGGTGTATCATTCCGTCATTGATTATTTTCTGTTTCTGGATGGTGTTTTCCGACTCCATCCTGATGGCAATGGCCGTGAAAACCCTGCCGGCAACCATGCAGAACCTTCCCGCCGGCCAGGCCGGTCTGCTGGTCAATGACCTGCAAAATCTGGTTGCCGGCCATGTGGCGGCCGGAAACATTGATCCGGTTCTCCAGCGGGCAGCGGATCAATATCTTGCCATGGAGCGTATCAGTCATACAGCTCTGGCCATTGTCATGTTTGCTCTTGCTCTATTCTCTTCCAGCCTCATTTACAGGCGTATCCGCCCTGAAATGCGGGCCCGTAATCATGTGGAGCGCGTCGTGCAGGTTGTTCTTTTCCTCTGCTCCACCATTGCCGTTTTTACCACCATCGGCATTGTGCTTTCCGTCCTCTTTGAGTCTCTGCGATTCTTTCAGCAGATCCCGGTGACCGATTTTCTCTTTGGCCTCAAGTGGAGCCCGCAGATGGCGATACGGGCCGATCAGGTAGGGAGCTCAGGCAGTTTCGGCGCCATTCCGGTCCTGGCCGGTACCTTTATGATTGCAGGAATTGCTCTGGCCGTGGCCGTACCCATCGGTCTTATGTCGGCGATCTATCTGGCCGAATACTCCGGTCCGCGGGTCCGGGCCTGGGCCAAACCGGCCATGGAGATCCTGGCCGGTGTTCCCACCGTGGTCTATGGTTTTTTTGCCGCCCTTGTGGTTGCGCCCTGGATCCGGGAGAGCGGAGAACTTTTTGGTTTGAGTGTGTCGTCGGAGAGCGGGCTGGCCGCCGGTCTGGTCATGGGAGTCATGATCATCCCCTTTGTCTCTTCCCTGTCCGATGACGTGATCAATGCCGTTCCCCAGAGCCTGCGGGACGGGTCGTACGGGCTCGGCGCCACCAGAAGTGAAACCGTGATCAGGGTTGTCCTTCCCGCTGCTCTGCCCGGTATTGTCGGCGGCATTTTACTGGCGGCTTCCAGGGCAATCGGTGAGACCATGATCGTGGTCATGGCGGCAGGTCTTTCCGCCAACCTGACGGCAAATCCGCTCAAGGCCGTAACCACGGTTACCGTGCAGATCGTTACCCTGCTGGTCGGCGATCAGGAGTTTGACAGCCCCAAGACCCTGGCCGCCTTTGCCCTGGGTCTGCTGCTTTTTATCGTCACCCTGGTCTTAAATGTGATCGCCCTCTACGTGGTCCGCAGATACAGGGAACAATATGAGTAGGGGGCAGGAAATAGGGGTTAGGGAATAGGGGTTAGGGAATAGGGATTAGGGATTAGGGAATAGGGATTTGGGGTCAGGGAATAGGGATTTGGGGTCAGGGAATGGCTGTTGGTTGGGTTTAAGCGGGTAATGAGCTGCGACTGTTGCGGGGTACACCGGTCTTTCTTGCACACGGTATCGCTTACAATAAATGGCATGACAACCGTAACCCAACACAGCCCCGGAAAAGAACCGCGTTAACGCACCTGCCCGTTTCAGGGATAAGGAATAGAGAATCTGGGAAGGAAAAACATATGCAGGCGGACAACGAAGAAACAACCATGGAGCGGGTCAACCGGGGGCTTGCAAAGCGCTATCGACGGGAACGTCGGTTTAGACTGTTTGGTCTGGGGGCAATTCTTGCCAGCCTCTGTTTTCTTGGCCTGCTCTTCGTCACCATCGGTGCCAACGGCTGGACGGCGTTCCAGCAGACGGAGATCCTGCTTGATATTCATTTTGACAGGCAGCAGTTCACTGCTGATAACCTCTCCAACGCAAATTATCCCGCTTTGATAAAGAAATCCATGCTGACCATGT
>DRKH01000283.1 GCA_011051825.1 Desulfobulbus sp. | reverse complement strand
TGCGCATGAAAGGCGAAACCATTGATGAGATTGTCGGTGCGGTCAGGGTCATGCGGGAAAAGGCGACGTTTATCGACAGCGGTGTTGATACCGCCTCCGGGGATATCCTGATGGATATTGTCGGCACCGGTGGTGATGGTTCCGGTACCTTTAATGTCTCAACAACGACTGCTTTTGTGGTTGCCGGGGCAGGTATCCCCGTTGCCAAGCACGGTAATCGTGCCATGTCCTCAAACTGCGGCAGCGCTGATGTACTGGAGGCGCTCGGGGTCGACCTCTCCATGCCGCCGGAGCGGGTGGCAGATTGTGTTCAGCAGGTTGGTATCGGTTTTCTGTTTGCGCCCATGCTCCATGGAGCAATGAAGTATGCCATTGGTCCGCGGCGTGAAATCGGTATTCGGACCATTTTTAATATTCTGGGTCCGATGACCAATCCGGCCGGGGCAAATGTCCAGTTGACCGGCGTCTTTGACCGCGAGTTGACGACAACTCTGGCCGAGGTCCTTGCCCGTCTGGGTATGCAGCGGACCCTGGTTGTCTGGGGCGAGGGAAATATGGACGAGATGACCATAACCGGAACCTCCCATGTGGCCGAAGCGGATAACGGCAAGCTGACGACCTGGACCGTGGAGCCCGAAGATGTCGGGTTGACCCGGGCAACCCTTGCCGATATCAGTGGCGGGGCCGATGTGGCTGAAGCCGCTTCCCTGGTACGATCGGTGCTCGCAGGAGAGCCCGGGGCCCGCCTGGATATGGTGCTGTTAAACGGCGGGGCGGCATTGATGGCGGCCGGGCGTGCAACTGAGCTCAAACAAGGAGTCGAGCTGGCCCGTGAGATTATAACCTCCGGCAAGGCGATGGCAAAACTCGATGCCCTGGTTGCCTTCTGTCGGCAGGCCTGATTCTGCAGCCGGGAGTATTGAATGATACTTGATACGATAGTTGCCCGCAAACGGCAAGAAGTTGCAGCCCTGAAGCAAAGGGGCATAGTGCCCCCGGATGAGCCGGTTGCCCCGCCGCGCGGATTTTCGGCAGCCCTGACCAGCGCGCCCGGTGTTGCAATCATTGCCGAGGCCAAAAAGGCTTCTCCCTCAAAAGGGGTTATTCAACCTGATTTCGACCCGGTACGGATTGCAACCGGCTATAAACAGGGCGGTGCCCATGCGATGTCGGTGCTGACCGATGTTGATTTTTTCCAGGGGCATCTTGACTATATCCCTCTTGTCCGTAAAACCGTGGATCTTCCGGTGCTCCGTAAAGAGTTTATAATTGATCCTCTGCAGATAGAGGAGGCCCGGGCCTTTGGTGCTGATGCGATCCTGTTGATTGCGGCCATCCTTGAAACCTCGCAACTCCGGGATTTCCGTCAGATGGCTGAAGAGTTCGGCATGGATGTGCTGGTTGAAGTTCATGACGAGCGTGAGGTGGAGTCCGCTCTTAAGGCGGAGAGCCGACTGATAGGTATCAACAACCGGAATCTGAAGACTTTTGCGGTCGATCTTGAAACCACCTTTCGCCTGCAGAGGGAAATTCCGGCGGAAATTCCTCTGGTCAGCGAATCCGGAATCAGTTCGGTGGATGATGTCCAACAGTTGTTCCATAACGGAATCACGGCCGCCCTGATAGGAGAGAGTCTTATGCGCAGCGGCGAGGATGGAACCCTGCTCCATGATTTTTTACGTGTTGGCTGATCACCATGGCCGGGCCTGATTTTTTAAGTCTCAGCCACAGCACAATGGCTATTTCTATCGTAACTATTCAGGTAGGGGCAGAGAACTAGCCCAACCACCACCTGTAACTGTTTAGGAGTGCTCCATATCTGTGCAGTCAGGCCTGTGAACTATAGTGATTTCTATGTGAATCAGGCCTGACCGTGCAGAGATGGGGTGCTCCTGAACAGTTACTTTCTATCTTGATCAGGTGGGCAGTACCCGTCCTGCTGTTTGGGTTCTCTAAAAAACTTCGAAGATGCAGGGTGACCACTGCCCGTCGGTCTTTGTCCTGATTGAATGATGTGTTCGGCTTAAAATGAAGCGAATTCGAATAAAAATGTGCGGAGTAACCCGGCTCAACGATGCCCTGGTGGCTATTGAGGCAGGGGTTGATGCCCTGGGTTTTATCTTTCATGCCGGGAGTCCCCGTAATATTGACCCGGAGCAGGCAAAACGGATTATTGAAGAGCTGCCGCCTTTTGTCGATACCGTCGGTGTATTTGTTGATAAGAAGCGCAGGGAAGTGGAAGAGATCGTCCAGTATTGCCACCTGAACTATGCCCAGCTTCATGGTAACGAGAGCCCTAAATACTGCGAGCGGCTCATTCGTTTTGCCGCTCCCTGTCAGGTGCTGAAAGCCTTCAGGGTCACCGATACGCTTACCGCAGAAGATATCGAGCCTTACGACTGCCACGTTAAGGGCTATCTGCTGGATACCTTTCATGGGCAGATGGCCGGTGGAACCGGGGAGACCTTTGACTGGTCACGTATTGAAAAGCTGGGTTTGAAACGCCCCCTGCTGTTGGCCGGAGGCCTTGATCCCGACAACATCCTGGATGCTCTGAGTTCGGTACAGCCCTATGGCGTTGATGTCAATTCAGGTGTGGAGCAGGAGCCGGGGCTCAAGGATCATGCCCTGATCGAGCAGTTCATCGGCCGGGTTCGTGCCTTTGAGCATGGCCAGGAATAAGTAAGCGCTCACCAGCACCCCACCGAGTCTGCGCTTATCTACCTCTCCGTCCGATTAGGATTAGGCTGGCTATCGGAGTCTCGTTCCTCGCTTACCCGGAGTCTCGCAGGCTCGCTTGCCTGAACGAATCTTCGGTGCATGTTATCTGGCGATGATCAGGGCATTGGGGAAACCGTTCTTTTCCAGATAGCGTTCATATCGTTTAGCCGTATCCAGAGCGGTACCACTGAAGACCATGACCCGAAAGAGCTGGGTACCGGCAGCCGGGAATGACTGGATGACAACATCACGGCCCAGGGCGGCAAATTTTCGGGCCAGCTTGCGGGCATTTTCCTTTCGTTCAAATGAGCCCACCTGGATATAAAACCGGCCGACATTGAAATCCTGGTGTTTGAGTTGTATCGGTTGTGATGAAGCCGTTCTCCGGGTGGTTGCAGCTTCGCCAAGGGCCGTAATCCGTACCCTTGCTGTTCCCCTTTGGACCAATCCTATTTCTTTTGCCGCCGTATAGCTCAAGTCAATAATCCGCCCCTTGACAAAGGGGCCGCGGTCATTGATCCGAACCACCGTGCTGCGTCCGTTTTCCAGATTTTTAACCACCAGCATGGTGCCCATGGGCAAAGTTTTATGGGCTGCGGTCTTTGCATGCATGTTGTATGTCTCACCGTTGGAGGTCTTTCGCCCGTGGAATTTGCCGCCGTACCAGGAGGCGATACCGGTTTCTCCATATCCCTGAGCCGTCGGGATCGGGTAATAGCGTTTGCCGCCGATCATGTATGGCCGCTGGGTCGACTTGCCCGGCCGTTTTTTTTCATGGGGCAGCGGTTTGATATGTGGTGGCCCGCAGCTTGTCGTGAAAAGCAGGGGGACCAGGAGAATACAAACAAGGCCTCTGGACAGGGAAATCATTGTGCCTTCGGTTCCGGTGCCGAATTGTTAAGCAGCTGTTGAAAACGATTGAGATAAAACAGACCGGCAGGACCGGTGGTGTGCGGCGTATAGGGGAGCAGACCGCTGCCGTTTCCGGTAAGATCATCAAAGAGAACAGTCTCGTTTTCATCGACTGCCGAAAGATGGAGGTCGAGTATGGGGCGAAAAACTTTTATAATGCCGTCGGAATCTCTTTTGATGATCATCTGTTCCCAGCGCCGTTGACCATAGCCCAGGTACCATAGCCCCCCCTTGATCCGTCCGGTGATTCCATCGGGCATCACCGGATCGGTCTCCTCTTCGTCACTGTTTAAATTATGCTCAAGCAGAGTCTCAACCCAGGAACTGGACTGAACGGTCAACCGTTCCATGGCGTCATAATCATCGGTCTCGCTGCGGAGCAGATAGGTGGAGGCATCATTAAAGCTCCACTGGCCGTGACAGACCTGGCAGGCAACCTCTTTGCCGTATTTTGCATGCGCCGGGTGGCGCATGGGGGCAATGACATGGGTTTTGCCTGATGTATCGGTCAGGACAAGAGAATCCTCAACAATGGTGAGATTGTTCTCCTTTGGTCTGGGGGTACCGGGTCGCCAGCCGTGACAGGTAATACAGGTGATTTTCCGGGCATTGTTTTTTAAGCTGTTGCCGCTGTGACAGTCTATGCAGACCAACCCCTTCTGCTGGTGAATGTCGGTGGCAAGATCATGGACTTCAACCCCGTACGGGCGGAAAAAAGGTTCACTTGTTGTGTAGGGCGTCCTGTACTCCCAGTTGAAGTCATGCTCAAACTGGCCATAATAGTCGGCCCCGACATGGTTGGCATAGTGGCAGCTGATGCACCGGGCATCACCGGGGGTTTTGATGAATGCATGGCTCTGCATGGTGCCGCCGGAGAACTGCAGGTGACAGGCAGCGCAACCCTTTCCCCGGGTGATATAGGGATAATCATCCCCGGAGGAGTAAACGTGGCAGCGCAGGCAGCGACGTCTGAGCATGTCATCAACCAGCGCAAGTTCCGCATTGTCCTCAGTCTGTGGAATTTCGGTCAGGGATTGCAGCGTTGTCCGGGCGCCAAAGTGTTTTCTGGTCAGGTTAACGGCATTTTTAAGGGTAAAATGGAGGGAACTGCCGCAGCTCCTGACCTGTTCCGGGTGACATCTTCCGCACATGGCTGCCATGTGGGCCGGGCTTGCCGGTTCGGCAACAAGATCCTTATGGGCTTCTGTTTTTTCGGCAACCTCGTTGTTGCCCCGGTGACAGTCGGTACAGGAAAAGGCATGGCTGTTATCCAGGGTAAGCCCCGAGTGGCAGTTTGTGCAGCCCGGTTTATTCACGACCTCAGCCGTTTCTTTATCTGCTTTCGGCACGGGTGTCCGGGCCTGTTCTTCATTGCAGCCGTAGAAGAGGAATGCCAGCAGGAGAATGTAGAAATATTTGTAACGCATCATCTTGACACTCTACCATAAAACTGCTACATCAATAAACCTCAAATTCTCCTCTTTTTTTGAATGGAAGCCAGTCTTACGAGCCACTGTACCTCACCAGGTAGAGGGCCTGATTCGTAATCAGGACGTAACCGGTTCGAGTCCGGTCAGTGGCTCCAGTTTTTTGATCATGAAAAGAGGTTGTCCCGGAAAAGGCTTAACCCGTGGTAACTGTTCAGGAGCACCCCATCTCTGCACGGCCAGGCCTGATTCACATAGGAATCACTATAGTTCACAGGCCTGACTGCACAGATATGGAGCACTCCTGAACAGTTACAGGTGGTGGTAGGGCTAGTTCTCTGCCCCTACCTGAATAGTTACAACCCGTACTTCATACGGTTAAGCCTTTCTTTATGATCTCATACCGACCCGGGAATGGTTCGATGTAAGAGATCACAGGGCACACCTGCTGCGGACGATCGGCAAGCCTTATGTAGCACTAAGTACACGGCGGCTTGCCGCTCGGAGTCTGCATTTACCTGTCCACATCAGGCGCACCCTGTGACCTCTTACATTTCTTCCTTGATATGACACCAGGTTGACGACCCTGTGATCACTTACTTGTTTTGTGCCCGTCCCTTACGTTATCCCAGGAGTGACCTTTCTCTTGAACCATTAATCGCCTGACCGCTGCAGCAATGGATATTGTTCTCAAATTGGGTTGACCTGCCCTTGTTTATTTAATATACAACGGGTACGAGCTGAACCCCGTACACGGCACAGCCGTCAAGCTAACGCAAAAGGTCAACAATATCGTGGGATAACGGTATTACAGGAGCCCGCCCCCCCCCGGAGTCTACGCTTACCTGCGGGCGATTGGTGGCAAAAAGATAAACCGGTTTTGTGACAGGGTGGGCACCGCCCACCAGCAGAAAGTGGGTTATAATAATAGCTGCTTTGCCGGAAGGACGTTGCTACATATAGATTGCACTGGGCTTCGGCAGCTTTTTTGGTGGGCAATGCCCACCCTTTTT